>JAYRSG010000148.1:0-4507 GCA_041920175.1 Candidatus Moraniibacteriota bacterium
CGTCACTTGAGACGCCGTGGATGGAGCCGACACATTCCCCGCTGCGTCCGCCGCCGTCACACGGTAATTATAGGTTGTCTCTGCCGTCAAACCGGTATTCGAGAATGTAGTCGTCGTGCTCGTTCCCACTTGCGAGAAGGTTGAGCATCCCGTTCCGGTACAGCGAGCAATACGATATTCCGTCACGCCGACATTGTCGGTTGATGCCGTCCACGAGAGGTTGACAACATCCATACCACTCGCGGTCGTCGTAAGACCGGAGGGAACAGACGGCGCCGCTGTATCCGCCAGAGTGGTCGCGGAAATTTGCGAGGATTGCGTTGACTCTCGGCCGGCGCTATCGACGCCACTTACGCGATAGGTATAGGTAGTGAGAGGCGCGCGGTCGTTGTCGGTATAGGCGGGTGTCGCGCTCGTCCCAACCTGCGTACCATTTCTATAAATCCGATAGCCCGTAATAGTCGAGTTGGTGCTTGCCGCCGTCCACGTGAGATTGACCGACGTCGTCGTGGTGGTCGCCGCAAGACCCGAAGGAACTTCCAGAGACGCCGTTACCGTCGTATTGGTCGCGCTGTTGAGAATATCCGTCCCGAGTCCATCATCAAAGATCACATCCGAATCGGTGTAATTGCCATACGCGATATACTGGATGGTGATATTGGCCGCCGTGGGAGCAATCGGCTGAAGCGCTCGAAATTGGAGCGTGGCGATTTTCCCGGAAGCGGTGTTGACGCCCGGCGTCGGCTTCGCAAGCGTGATAATCGCTTGCCCAGCGGATTGCGTAATAATTTCGCAGGGCTTACTGTTGTAGGTACACGTATTTCCCGACGCGAAAACCGACGTCGACGTGTCAACATTCAAGAGCGAAAAATTCGCCGGATCATACTGAACCACTGCCTTCACCGCCACCACGTTGTTGGTATGCGTATCGATATTCATATCGACATTGAAAGGCGTCCCGACGGTCGCCGACGTCGATGTCGGTGAGAGCAAAAGATCCGCCACTTCTCCTGCCGTCTTCGCAGCGATAAACCACACGAGCCCTATCAATGCCGCGACGAGGAACACGATCGTAAACGCCGTCATACGATGTTCGGGTGCGACGAAAAAACGGAGAAAACGAGAAAACCCGCCCCTCCGGTCCGAAACACCCGCCCCTTGTCCGAGCGAAACTTCATTCATAAAAAATTATTTTAATTTTTATCACAATTTAACAAAAAGAACGTTCTCTCGACCGGAGACGTCACTAGTATACCATATCAAAAAAAGAGAAAAGAAATGTTGTCAAGACTTTCCTCTCTCCTTCCGGTGCGCTAGAGTAGGGGGTAGTGAGTAGTTGGTAGTTGGTAATGATACCAAATTACTCTGAAGTCTTCTATCATGCACGCCGAGACTGCAAAAATAATTTTTCTCTAGTTTGCTCCGAGCCCGGGAGGAGCATGTGAGAAAAATTATTTTTGCGGTCGAGGCAACTTTCGAGATAGTAGAGATTTCTTTGATTCGGTATAACCCGTATAACCCATTGTTTGTTATTTTTTTATCTGTCAATCGTCAAATGTCGAATGTTAACTATTCTCCAGTGCCCTTCGCTCACCTTCACGTCCACTCACACTACAGTCTCTTGACCGCGCCGGCGAAAATCGACGCGCTTCTTGATCGCGCCAAGGAACTCGGCATGACCGCGCTCGCCCTCACCGATTACGTCGCCCTCTACGGCGCAATCGAACTCTCGATCAAGGCGAAAGAGCGGGGAATGAAACCGATCATTGGCGCGGAAATGTACGTCGCCAAAGATATGCGAAGTCGCGTTTCCGCCGAAGACCGCCGTCGGAGCACCGTGGTCCTCCTCGCTGAAAACCAGATCGGTTACCAAAATCTCATGAAAATCATTTCGGCGGCACATACCGAAGGATTCTACTACAAAGCGCGCGTCGACAAAGAGCTTCTTCGGAAATATCACGAAGGAATTCTCGCGCTCTCCGGGTCGGTTACCGGCGAGGTTCCTTCCCTCCTCATCGCGGGGAGCGAAGAACGCGCGAGAGAGGCGGCTCTCGAATACGAGGCCATTTTCGGAAAGAACAATTTCTTCTTGGAGCTTCAACCGCATGGTGAGTATGAAAACCAGGTGATCGCCAATGCGGGACTTATAAAAATCTCACGGGAAACCGGCATTCCGCTCGTCGCGACAAATGACGTCCACTATGTTCATCCCGAAGACGGTGAGATTCAAGATATTCTCCTCTGCATTCAGAACAACTGGAAAGTTTCGGATGAGAATCGCCTCTCGCTCCGCCACCTCGATCTCTCTCTGAAGAGTCCCGAAGCGATGGCGGAATTTTTCAAGGCGGTGCCCGAAGCAATTGAGAACGCCGGGAAAATCGCGGATCGATGCGACGTCCACATCAAGCTTGGCGAAACTCAACTCCCACACTTCGATGTTCCCGACGGAAAAACTCCCGAACAATACCTCCGCGAACTCTGCGAAGAGGGACTCGAGAAACGATTCGGAACACGAGTGACCGACGAACAGCGTGCGCGTATGGAATACGAACTCGGCGTCATCGAAAAAACCGGTTTCGCTTCCTACTTCTTGATTGTTCAAGATTTCGTCAACTGGGCGAAACGACAAAATATCGTCGTGGGACCGGGAAGAGGGAGCGCCGCCGGCAGTTTCGTCGCCTACCTGACCGGCATCACCAACATGGATCCGATCACGTATCACCTCCTCTTTGAGCGATTCTTGAACCCGGAACGCGTCTCCATGCCCGATGTCGATATGGATTTCGCCGACGATCGACGCGATGATGTTTTGAATTACGTTAGCGAAAAATACGGACACGATCACGTCGCGCAAATCATTACCTTCGGCACCATGGCGGCGCGCGCCGCGATCCGCGACGCCGGACGCGCGCTGGGGTTTTCTTACAGCCTCTGCGACACGGTTGCCAAACTCATTCCGCAATTTCATTCCATCGAAAAAGCGCTCGCCGAAGCGCCCGATTTCAAAGCGCTCTATGAAAAAGATACCGATGCGAAACGACTCATTGACATCGCGAAGAAAATAGAGGGGCTCGCGCGCCACGCCTCCATGCATGCCTGCGGCGTCGTCATCACCAAAGATCTCGTCACCGAATACACGCCTATCCAAAACATTTCCGGTTCGAAAGAAGGCATCGTCACCCAATATTCCTCCTCCACCAAATCGAGCTATATCGAAAAAATCGGACTCCTCAAGGTAGACTTCCTCGGTCTCAAAAACCTCACCATCATCCAAGACACCGTCCGTATTCTCCGCGCCATGGGGAAACTCCCCGCACTCGCCGAGAAACTCGGACTCGGAAACGATTCGAACGCTATCACCACCGCCGACATCATGGACCGACTCCCGCTCGAGGACCTCGCCACCTTCAAACTCCTGCAAAAGGCACACACCACCGGCGTCTTCCAGCTCGAATCAAGCGGAATGAAGCGCTATTTGAAACAATTGAAACCGAGCACGCTGGAAGACATCATTGCCATGGTCGCGCTCTACCGTCCCGGTCCCATGGACTGGATCCCCGATTTCATCGCCGGAAAGCACGGGGAGAAGACCGTGGAATACCTCCACCCCAAACTCGAACCGATCCTCGCGACCACCTACGGCGTCGCCGTCTATCAAGAGCAAGTCATGCGCATCGCGCAGGATCTCGCGGGATTTACTCTGGGCGAGGCGGACGTGCTCCGGAAAGCGATGGGGAAAAAAATTCTCGAACTCATCAAAGAGCAAAAAATAAAGTTTGTCGAAGGATGCGTCCGGCAGGGTGTTTCGAAAACCGTCGGCGAAAAAATATTCGCCTTCATCGAGCCCTTCGCCGGCTACGGATTCAACCGCTCCCACGCCGCCTGCTATGGTCTCATCGGCTACCAAACCGCCTACCTCAAGGCGCACTTTCCGGCAGAATTTATGGCAGCGCTCTTGACGAGCGATCAGAGCAATTCCGACCGCGTTTCGATCGAGGTATCCGAATGCCGCGACATGGGAATCGAGGTTCTGCCGCCTTCGGTCAACGAAAGCTTCGAAGAATTCGCCGTTATTCGGGGTGAAGACGGAATCGAGCGCATCCGATTTGGACTGAATGCCGTCAAAAATGTCGGCGCTACCGTCACGGAAACCATCGTTGCCGAACGAAAAGAAAACGGCACGTTCAAAAGTCTTACCAACTTCATCGAACGCGTCCATACCAAAGACCTTAACAAGAAATCCATCGAAGCGCTCGCCAAAGTGGGCGCGCTTGACGCTTTCGGCGAACGAAAAAGCTTTCTCGAGAGTATCGACGCCATATTGCTCTATTCCAAAAACAACGAAAAAACCAAGGCAATGCATTCAATGAGTCTCTTCCGCGATATGCCGATCGAGAAAAGCGCGATCCGCCTCGTCGACTCCGCTCCCGCGACGAAACACGAAAAACTCATGTGGGACAAAGAACTCCTCGGACTCTATGTGAGCGATCACCCCGCAAGCGACTTC
>JAYRSG010000149.1:0-1546 GCA_041920175.1 Candidatus Moraniibacteriota bacterium
AATGGAAATCCACTGCCCCGGCGCGAGGAGATCGATATCGATATCGGCCACGAGGTCGCGCACGAGACGGCGCGAAATCGGCGCGCCGAGCGAGAATTTTCCGCATTCGTCTCGGAGCAAGGGCTCGGTCGAAACATCGATGAACGGCCCCGACACCACCGAAACCTTCCCCCAACTCACGATACATTCCGCGACGGCACTCCAGTCATCATTTTTCAAAAGTTCGTGATTCGTCTCGCGCCACACATTCAAAACGTGGAACGAATGGTGCGGAAAGCCGCCTCGCGAAACTTTCCTTCCGATCGCCTCGAACCGCTCGCGCCCCGTCTTCTTCTTGACCTCGAGCGCATCGAGCAGTTCGAAATATTTCCGCAACGAAAACGCATCGAGCAGTCGATTCCCGATCCAGTACGCCTCGACCACCCGGTCGTCAAAGGGATCGCGAATACCATTCCCTTCCGCGATATGCGCGAGATAAGGGAAAAGATTCTGAAACTTCCGGAGAATCGCCGAAAGTCGCGGGTCGCTCTCGCCCGCGTCCAAATATTCTTTCATCGTCTTGTTGGCATCCGGCCCGCAATAGTGGAGCCGATTGGGCCCAAACGCATACCGACTACACCGAAAGATTCCGTCCATAGTTAAGGTAGAGTATGGAAAATAGAAGATTGCGTGAACCCTCCCACTTTAGAGGAAAAGACGAGAAGAGACAAAAAAGTCCAGCCGAAAAATACGCGACTGGACAAAAAACAGAGAATTCAACCAAAGAGACAACGTCTTAGCTTCGAATTCGAAGCTGAGCATAAAGATGATCGATTTTTTCTTCCGCTTCGCCAATGCAGTCGCAAACAAGCGCCCCTCGAATAAAGCATTGGGAAACCTCAGCTTCAACCTCTTCAATTCCTTTCCTCAAAGAATCCATTCTATCCAAAAAATCCGCGAGTCTTCCCCTGCAATGCGCCGGAGTATTCTTCAGCGCTTCATTCACAAGCTTGCCATTGCTCATACACCACCTCCACATTGATTGCTTTTCTCTCCACACCTTCAAAGAACTCAAGAAAAACTAGTTCATTATTTTCCCCGGTTGAATATATTCATCATCACTCGAATTCAAAAGAGCGAGTATCTCGCCAAGCTCCTTTTTATGAGTTTTGATGATATCTTCACAACGGGAAAATTGCCGAGCATCACCCCGATTTTGCAAAGTAAGCCATTTCATATGTTCTAAGAGAAGGGAGATTCCTTGCAAAAGAATCGTTACTCTTTCTCGTTGAAACTGACATACATCCTGCTCCTTCCAGACAGAACGAATCCGAGCAACTCGATCGGACAAATCGAAATTTGAACACATAAAAAACCTCCACGAATTGGTAAGGAATATCAAAACAAAACAAAAAGAGTACCCGCAGAATTTTCTTTTGGATCTCTTTTTTGACCAACTCAAAGATACACCAAAATGTCAGAAAAGTCAAACTTGTTTTGTCTTTTCGCCGTCCAGTTCGCGGACAATATCACGCATCGTCCAGATGCCAAAAAGAAGGAAGAGCCC
>JAYRSG010000150.1:0-2323 GCA_041920175.1 Candidatus Moraniibacteriota bacterium
AAAACTTTGTTTCTGCATTTTTCCCATTGAGTAATCGGTGTAGCGAACTTTGATGGGAACTTCGCGGTATGTGAGGCGATGTTTTTTGATTTCCCGGATGACTTCGCTGTCATATTCGTAGCGGTCAGTGGTGGTGTCGATCATTTTCGCGGCGCGACATGAATAAGCGCGGAAGCCGGATTGGCTGTCGCTGACCCAGAGTCCGTAGAGGTACCAAACGATTGCATTCCCGATCATATTGTGCGCGACTTTGTACCAGGGCATCCCCTTCGGATTTTTGAGGCGCGTCCCGAGAACGACATCGACTTTTTTTTCTCGGATGGGCGCGACGAGTTTTTCTATATCCTCCGGATTGTGTTGACCGTCGCCGTCCATGGTGACCACTATCGTGGCGCCCAGCAACTTCGCCGCCTCGATGCCGGTTTTGGTAGCGGCGCCTTTGCCGCGATTGAGGCGGTGACGAAGTGCCCTTACGCCTGCTTTTTGAGCGATTTCAAAAGTAGCGTCCTTGCTTCCGTCATCCACCACGAGGATGTTTTCGTATCCAGCGCCGCGAATCTCGGCGACAACCGACGCAAGAACCGGTTCTTCATTGTACGCCGGAATGACGATCCAGACGGTTTTTTCCTCGGGTTTGCTTTTTTCGCCGTCTCGGATCGGTTGCGGAGTTTCTTTCATACGGGGAAAGAGGGTTCTGTTTTATGTAAGCAATATGTCGTATCGGTGATCAAGTCCGTCTTCGGGAAGCGGGAGAGGAAATTTGTCTTCAATCGGCGTTCCGTCGAAGAGAATGCGGGAAATCTTGTTGGTATGAGGCGTAGTCGCTCGAAAGGCGATGGTGCATGATCCTGATTTTCGAGGAAGCATCATTTCGCAGCGAGTCCAATCTTTTGGAAGAGATGGATGAAGGGAAACGGTTTTTCCTTCGATTCGAATACCGAACAGCGTTTCGATAACGGTGCGATACATGAGGCTAGCAGAGGCAGTATACCATGTCCAGCCGCCTTTTCCGATATGTTCGGCCGAGTAAATGTCCGCGGCGACGGCGTACGGTTCCACTTCATAGAGGAGCGCTTTGCGTTCGGACTCGGAACGGCGAATGGGGTTTCCGGCAAGGAGGAGCTCCGCGACCATGTCGTTTCGTCCGAGACGCGCGAACGCCTCTGTCGCCCAGAAGATCGCGTGATTATACTGCGAGCCGTTTTCGCGAATGCCGGGCGGATAGTCTTTGATATAGCCCGGATTCTTTTTGGTAAGGTCGTTGAATGGCGGATTGAGAAGTTTCAAAATGCGCGACTCCGAATCATAGAGAAATCGTTCGAGATTTTCCATTGCTTCTCTTGATTTTTCCGGTTCTCCCGCTCCGGAAAGGACCGACCATATTTGCGCAATCGCGTCGATGCGGCACTCATGATTCCGTTCCGATCCCAAGGGCGTGCCGTCGTCGTAGAAGGCGCGCAAGAACCAGTGCCCGTCCCAACCGTTCTTGTTGAGGTTTTTTCGGAGTCGTATCGTTCGTTCTTTATATGTATCGGAAAGCGTTGTATTTCCTTGCTCTGACAGGATATCGGCAAATCGTTCAAGAACCGAGAAGAGAAAGAAGCCGAGCCAGACGCTCTCACCCTTTCCTTCGCTGCCCACGCGATTCATTCCGTCGTTCCAATCGCCTTCGCGAATAAGCGGGAGTCCGTGCGCGCCAAAACAGGAAACGTATTCGATTGCCTTCAAACAGTGTTCGAGCACGGTTGCCGAAGTGTCGGTTTTCTTTTCTTGTCGGACATCGAAGCGCGCCGAATCATCGTTTTCGGGCGTAAAAAGAAAGGGAACCGTTTCGTCGAGGAGACTTTGGTCATCCGAAAGGCGGAGGTATTCGGCTACCGCCCAGGGGAGCCAGAGGGGATGATCCGAGCCTTTGTTGCGGACACCGAAATCGGAATCGGGCGACCACCACGCACGAACATTGCCGTCCTCGAATTGCTCGCGCGCCGCGGCGAGGATGTGATCTCGCGGTATGGTCGGATCGAAGAAAAAAAGCGAGATGGCGTCTTGGAGCTGATCTCGAAATCCGTAGGCGCCGCCCGGCTGGTAGAAACCGATTCTTCCCCACATTCTCGAGACGAGCGTTTGGTAGGGGAGCCAGGTGTTGAAGAGGATATCAAGCGAGGGGTCGGGTGTTTGTATTGCGGGCGCCGTTGTTTCGTTTCTCCAGAATCTCCGAACTGTTTCGAGAGTGGAGGGATCGTTTCGTTGCCACGCGTCGCGCGCAATCGGAATGAGCGCTCGCGTTTCTTCCGCTGTCCCTCCCGCAAGGAGCGCGAAGAAA
>JAYRSG010000151.1:0-2995 GCA_041920175.1 Candidatus Moraniibacteriota bacterium
GGATAGGATAGAAAGAGAAAACTTTCATTTGAAGAGATATGAATGCCAAATATGATCCGAAAAAGATAGAGTCGAAGTGGCAAAAATATTGGGAGGCGAAGAAAACTTACAAACAGTACGGACGCGCGAAGAAGTTTTACGCGCTCGATATGTTTCCGTATCCGTCGGGGGCAGGGCTTCACGTGGGGCACCCCAAGGGCTATATCGCGACCGATATTGTCGCGAGGAAAAAACAGCTTGAGGGGTACAGCGTGCTCCATCCGATGGGGTGGGACGCCTTCGGACTTCCCGCGGAGCGATTCGCGATCAAGAGCAAGACGCACCCAAAGGTGTCCGTTCGGAAAAATATCGCGAACTTCAAAAAGCAATTGGCAAATCTCGGGTTTACGTATGACTGGGACCGCGAAATCAACACCACCGATCCCGAGTACTACCGCTGGACGCAGTGGATATTTCTGCAACTTTTCAAAAAGGGACTCGTCTATGAATCATGGGAGCCGATCAACTGGTGTCCTACGTGTCAGACAGGACTCGCAAACGAGGACCTGGAGGATGGGAAATGCGAAGTGTGTGGGAGCGATATCGAAAAGAAGCCTCTGCGCCAGTGGGTGATACGAATGACCGCCTATGCCGATCGGCTTCTTCGCGATCTCGATACGGAGAAGCTTGATTGGAGCGAATCCATCAAAGAACAACAACGGAACTGGATCGGGAGAAGCGAGGGAACGATAGTCAAATTCAAAATTCAAAATTCAAAATTCAAAATCACTGAATACATTGAGGTCTTTACAACGAGGGTGGATACGGTGTTTGGGTGCACGTATGTGGTGATCGCTCCGGAGCACCCTTTCATTTTCGAGCTCCTTGATCGTCATTCCCGCGGAGGCGGGAATCCAGATTCTGCTGATGTTTTGGATCCCCGGGTCAAGCCCGAGGATGACGGTTCTTTTAAAATTGCAAATGTTGAAGAAATAAAAAAATACATCGAGTCGGTGAAAAAAAAGACGGAGCAGGAGAGAAACGATGCGACGAGGGAAAAGACGGGAGTGAAGTTGGAAGGCATCGAGGCGGTAAATCCTTTTACGGGTGAGAGTGTGCCGATATTTGTCGCCGATTATGTACTTGGCTCCTATGGCACGGGCGCGGTGATGGCGGTCCCGGCGCACGACGAGCGGGATTTCGCCTTTGCGAAGAAGTATGGGTTGCCGATACGGCAGTCGGTTGCGCCGTTCTTTTCGGACAATGAGGGAGCGGATGCTGTACGATCTGATAAGCCGACCGTGAGAAGAAAAACCGCTTTTTCATTCGTAAAGCACTGGAGGGAAGAAAAATATTTGTGTCTTGATTGGGAAAAATTCGGTTGGCATTCCGGAATTATCGGTGGCATTGAAGATGGAGAATCTCCGATTGAGGCGGCAACGCGAGAGATTGTGGAAGAAACCGGATATAGATATCCGAAATTTGTCCGGTTTGTTGGCGGAGAAATGCATACGAACTTTTATGCGTCGCACAAAGGGGTGAATCGGTATGCGGAGGGAATTGGAATGCTCTTTCAACTTGAAAACGACGAATGGGAACAGCCGAAAGAAGAGGAGACGGTGAATCATAAAGCGATATGGATTGATCGGGATACAATGAGGGTATTTTTGAATCTCCGAAACTTTCAGTATATGTGGAATGCTCTGGAGACAAACAAAGAATGTTTTGTCGAGGATGGCGTGGTGGTGAATTCCGGAGAATTTACCGGGTTGAAGTCCGAAGAGGCGCGGGAGAAAATGACGGCGTGGCTTTCGAAGAAAAAACTCGGAAAGAAACAGGTGAATTATAAGCTCCGTGACTGGGTGTTTTCGCGGCAACGGTATTGGGGGGAACCGATTCCACTGGTGAAGTGCGAGACATGCGGATGGATTCCGGTGCCCGAGAAAAAGTTGCCGCTCAAGCTTCCGGAAGTGAAGTCGTATGAGCCTTCCGGGACGGGGGAGTCGCCTTTGGCAAATATCGAGAAATGGGTGAGGACGAAATGTCCGGTATGCGGCGGCGCAGCGCGGCGGGAGACCAATACGATGCCACAGTGGGCGGGGTCGAGCTGGTACTATCTTCGCTATAGCGATCCCAAGAATTCCAAGAAGTTGATCGATCCCAAGAAAGAAAAGGGGTGGATGCCAGTCGATCTCTATGTGGGTGGCGCGGAGCACGCGACGCGGCATTTGCTCTATGCGCGTTTCTGGCACAAGTTCCTCTATGATATCGGAGTTGTTTCGACGAAGGAACCATTCAGGCGGCTCGCGCATGTGGGACTCATCATGGCATCCGACGGACGCAAGATGTCGAAGCGCTGGGGGAATGTGATAAATCCGGACGATATGGTGCGGCGCTTCGGGGCGGACGCGGTGCGGCTCTATGAGATGTTTCTCGGTCCCTTTTCACAGAGCGCGTCGTGGAATACGGACGGGGTTGTCGGAATGCGAAGATTCTTGGAAAAAGTGTGGAGGCTACGGCCAATAGTCAACAGCCAACAGTTAACAAATAACAAAAAACAAATAAGAGAAAGTCGTTTGTTGGAAGTTGGTCCGCCGGCTGGCGGACGGAGGTTGGAAGTTGCTCTGCACAAGACCATCAAGAAAGTGTCGGAGGATATCGAGGAGATGCGGTTTAATACGGCGATTTCCTCTTTGATGATTCTTGCGAATGAAATGGAAAAATCGGAGTCTGTTGCACGTGAGGATTTTGAAAAATTTCTCATTCTTCTCTCGCCCTTTGCGCCGCATATCGCGGAAGAGCTCTGGAGTTTGCAGGGAAACACACAATCCATTATGCTTGAATGTTGGCCGAAACCCGATCCCAGATTTCTCAAAGATGAAACGACGGAAGTGGTGGTGCAGGTGAGCGGCTAGCTCCGCGCGCGGCTTCGCGTTTCGGTCGGCGCTTCGCAGGAGGAAGTCGAGCGACTCGCGCGCGAGGAGGAAACGGTGAAGAAGTACCTTGACAAGGCGAC
>JAYRSG010000152.1:0-10357 GCA_041920175.1 Candidatus Moraniibacteriota bacterium
GGACAATGGTCAACGAACAACGAACAACGAACAACGAACAACGAACAACGAACAACGAACAACGAACAACGAACAATAAACAACGAACAACTTCTGAAAGCCGAAAGCCGAAAGCCGAAAGCTGGTACTGTGAGTGCCGCGCACTACTGCACCAATCCAGACTGCGCTGCGGCGGAGAAAGAAAAAATCATTCACGCGGTCGGGCGAAAAGGATTCGATATCGCGGGCTTCGGCGAAAAAGTTTCGGCGCAGCTCTTTGAAGAGGGACTCGTCTCGGATATTTCCGATATTTTCGAGCTCAAAGAAGGCGATCTCTCTCCGCTCTCGCGCTTTGCGGAAAAATCGGCGGAAAAGCTTGTGTCCGCCATTCGAAAGAGTCGGAAAATTTCTTTTCCGAAATTTCTCTTCGCGCTCGGTATTCGGCACGTGGGGGAGGAGGGAGCGTTTTTGATTACAAAAACGATAAACAGTGAACAACTAACAATAAACAAGGAACAAGGAATGAAGAGGGAACAAAAAGAATTAGGAATAAATCCGTCGGTTGACGGAAAGGAATTAGGCGTTGGAGTCAAGCACGGGAACATTAAAAATATTGCGGATATTATCCGGGTGTTTCCGGAGATTTCGGCGGAGGAGTGGGCGAGTATCAAAGGGATTGGGGAGAAGGCGGGAGAGAGTCTTGCGAAATGGTTCGGAGATGCCAAAAATATTGAACGCCTCCGGAAGATGGAGCGGCTCGGCGTTGAGGTGGTTTTTGAAAAACAGGAAACGCTTTCTCCTTCCTCAATGATCGCCGGGAAAACGTTTGTACTTACAGGGGAACTCGTTCGCTTTACACGCGACGAAGCAAAAGATATGATACGGAAGAAAGGTGGTGATGTATCTTCATCAGTCAGCAAAAAGACCGACTTCGTGGTTGCCGGGGAGCATCCGGGATCGAAGATTGAGAAGGCGAAGGAGCTTGGTGTCCGGGTATTGAATGAAGAAAAGTTTGTGGAGATGATGGAAGGATGATGTTTGTTTTTTTGTTTGCCACCCCTCCTTTCCAAGGAGGGGAAGGGGGTGGTTTGGATTTGCGGCTCCGGCTTGAAACCCCTCCGTCCTCTCCGATAAATCGGAGCCCTTGCAAAGGAGAGGAGGGGAAATGTATCATTTGAAATTCATCTTGTATGATTTCCTCTGAAGAAGTACAACACATCGCGCGACTCGCGCGGATCGGACTTGAGGAGAAGGACATCGAGAAATTCCGAAAGGATCTTTCGGCGGTGTTGGATTCATTCAAAGAACTCCAATCGGCGGATGTTTCGAATGCCGAACCCTTTGAGCTTATGCCCGGCGTCGTGAATGCGCTTCGCGACGATGTGTCGCGCGTCCCCGATCCGGACGAACGTGCGCGTATTATTTCGCTTTTTCCCCGAAAGGAAGGCAATGCGCTTACAGTAAAAGCGGTATTCTGATATGATTCGTGAACTTCACAAACAACTTCTGGATGGCGATACGACGTCGGTGAAGCTCACCGAAGGGTATTTCGAGACGATTGAGAAGCGAGACAGCGAGATTGGTGCGTATTTGACGCTCATGAAAGAGGCGGCGCTTCGAGAGGCGCATGAGGTGGATGAGCGGATCCGGCGCGGCGAGGAGGTGGATATGCTTGCGGGAATTCCCTCGGCCATCAAAGACAATATGTGCGCGACGGGTGTGCGGACGACGGCCGCTTCGAAGATTCTCGACAACTATATCGCGCCCTATGACGCGACCGTGGTGAAAGAACTCAAAGATGTCGGCGCGATTCTTCTCGGCAAGACCAATATGGACGAGTTTGCGATGGGGTCGTCGACCGAATCGAGCGCGTATCAACTGACGAAGAATCCGCACGATACGGATCGAGTGCCGGGCGGCTCTTCCGGCGGATCGGCGGCGGCGGTTGCGGGCGATATGGCGGTGTTTGCTTTGGGGTCGGATACGGGCGGATCCATCCGACAGCCGGCATCGTTTTGCGGAGTGGTGGGACTGAAACCCACCTATGGACGGGTGTCGCGGCACGGGCTTCTCGCGATGGCATCGAGCCTCGATCAGATTGGACCCCTCGCTCGAACGGTCGAGGATGCGGCGATCGTACTCTCGCGGATCGCGGGCGAAGACGCGCTCGATGCGACAAGCGCCGAGAGTGGCGGCAAGCTCTATGAAAATTTTCTTTCGGGCGATATCACGGGCAAGCGCATCGGCATTCCCCGGGAGTATTTCTCCGAAAGTCTTGACCCTTCGGTGCGGGCGGTTTCCGAGCGGGCGATCGAGCAATTTCGCGCCTTGGGGGCGGAGATTGTTTCGATTTCTCTTCCGTCGAGCGCCCTCGCGCTTCCCGCCTACTATATCATTATGCCGACCGAAGTGAGCTCGAACTTGGCGCGTTTCGACGGTATTCGCTATGGACTCTCGATCGACGACGAAGAGAATTCGTCCATGGAGAAATCAGGTCTTTTCGAGACGTATCTCGATACGCGCCGATACGGATTCGGGAGTGAAGTGAAGCGGCGAATCATGCTTGGGACCTATGCGCTTTCCGCCGGCTATTACGACGCCTACTACGCGCGGGCGCAGAAGGTGCGAACGCTCCTGCGGCGCGAGTTTGAACACGCGTTTCTTGAGACGGACTTCATTTTTTCGCCGACCGCGCCAGAAGCGGCGTTTCGCTTCGGCGCCAAAACAGAGAATCCGCTCTCGATGTATCTCTCCGATATCTATACCGTGACGGCAAACTTGGTCGGCGTGCCGGCGATTTCGTTTCCGATCGGATTTGTCGAAGAGAATGGAAAGCAACTCCCGCTCGGCGGACAGTTGATGGGAAAATGGTTCGATGAAGAAGGAATTTTGAACGCGGCGCATACGTTTGAAAAAAGTTTTTCGTGATCCCTATGGCACTGTCGCAAAATAACTTCCACAAAAATACAACTATCATCAAAGAACCATCGTATTTGTTTGTTTGTGAATAGAGGAAATTAATTTGCGACGATGCCTATGAATTTTTCCGACGATTTTATTCCGGTTGCAAGAACGGTTTTTGAATCGGTGATGGCGTCGATGACATTTTCTTTGTTGTTGGGGTTCCTTGCGCTGTACTGCTTGGTTTTATTGGCGGATATCATACTTTTGTTCATTCTTCGGTCGATCGGTGGAGATTTGAAAAAGGGAATATTCGGAACGAAAGAACGGCCGCTTCAATCGGCGCGAAGTCTCAATCGCGAATGGAGGCGCATAGAGCAAAGACTTGAGAGAAACGCCTCTTCGGAATACAAACTCGCGATTCTCGAGGCGGATGTCTTTTCGAACCGGATGCTCGCCGAAATGGGGTATGAGGGAACCGATCTTGGCGGGCGCCTCGAGACAATTCCTCCGGGACATTTTGCGGCGCTCGAATCGCTCCGCGAAGCGCACGCGATTCGAAATCGCATCGTGTTGGAGCGCGACTTTTCACTCGATCGAGACGAAGCGGCGCGAGTGCTCTCGCTCTACCGCGACTTTCTCTCGGAAGCGGAAATCATTTCCTCGTGACTTTTTTGAGGGAATTTTCGGTCATTGAAGCGGCTCTTTGTGGACATGATTGACAATGGCCGTCCTTTTGATATCATTGGGGGCATTCTGCGCTTCTTTGTGGCGCGAGGAAAACAAAAAATAACGGTCTAACGAACATTTATGGCGAAAATATTGACGAAAGACGGACTCAAAAAATTGCAAGACGAACTCGAAGAGCGGCGAACGATCGTTCGTCAGCGTATCGCTTCGGCGATCAAGGAAGCGAAGGAGCAGGGCGATCTCTCCGAAAACGCCGAATACAGCGAGGCGAAACGTGAGCAGGCGGAAAACGAATCTCGCATCGCCGAACTCGAGGCGTCTCTCAAAGAGGCGGTCGTCGCGCGACACAATCACAAGTCGCAGGGCGTTCAAATCGGTTCGACGGTGCGAGCGCTCCTTCGCGGCAAGGAAATGACCTTTACCATTGTCGGCTCCAATGAAGTGGATCCGGCGGCCGGCAAAATTTCTCACGAGTCGCCGCTTGGGAAGACATTTCTCAATAAAGAAAAAGGCGCGCGCGTCTCGGTCGACACTCCCGCCGGCAGTATGGAATACGAGATTTTGGACGTGGAGTGAGAGAGAATAAAGAATGGATCCGCCGACTGGCGGAGGGGAATGGGGAATGGGTCCGCCGGCTGGCGGACTTTTTTCTTGCGACAAATTCCAAAATTCGCTACAGTAAAATCAGTTTGTTTCGCTTATCGTCACTTGTCAAATGTCACTTGTCACTTGTTACACCTATGCGTGAAGATATACTTTCGGTGCGAAAAGAAAAGTTGGAACGAGTGAAAAAAGAATTCGGCGAGACCTACCCGGAAACCGCGACGCGGACGCATACCAATGCGGAAGCGCTCGCGGGTTTCGATGCGCTCTCGAGCGAAAAACAATCCGTGTCGCTCGCGGGGCGCGTGCGATCGCTTCGCACGATGGGGAAAATCGCCTTCGCGCATATCGAGGATGAAAGCGGAAAGATGCAGGTCTTTGTAAAGAGGGATGCGCTTTCGGAGGATCTTTTCTCGGCGTTCTTGGGAAGTGTCGATGTCGGTGATTTTATCGAGGCGACCGGCACGCTCTTCTTGACAAAACAAAATGAAAGAACGCTCGAGGTGTCGAGTTGGCGGATGCTTTCGAAGTCGCTTCGTCCGATGCCGTCGGAATTTTACGGTCTTAAAGACGAGGAAGAACTCTTGCGACGGCGCTACCTCGATCTGGCGATGAACTCGGAAACGCGCGAACTTTTCCGCAAGAAAAATATTTTTTGGCAGACGATTCGGAACTTCCTCGCCGAAGAGCGATTTCTCGAAGTGCAGACGCCGGTCTTGGAGCATGTTCCGGGCGGCGCCGAGGCGGAGCCGTTCGTGACGCATCATAATGCGCTCGATCAAGATTTCTATCTTCGTATTTCACTCGAGCTTCCTTTGAAGCGTCTTTTGGTTGGCGGGTATGAGCGCGTCTTCGAAATCGGGCGCGTGTTCCGCAATGAAGGAATCGATCGCGAGCATCTCCAGGAATTTGATCACATGGAATTCTACGGCGCCTATATGGATATGAAAGCGGGCATGGATATGACGGAGCGGCTCTTCCGACAGATCGTCGAGCGGGTGACGGGAAGCCTTGAAACGAAACATGGCGAGGATGCGATCGATTGGAAAAAACCTTTTGAGGTGGTGGACTATTTCACGGCGTTTAAGAAGGAAACCGGCATTGATTTGTCGAATGATGTTTCCGTTGAAATGCTGAAAAAGAAAGCCGACGAACTGAGCATCAAATATGAGACGTCGTACGGCAAGGGAAGAATGATTGACACGATATACAAAAAGACGGTGCGCAAGAAGCTGATTCAGCCGTGCTTCTTGATTGGACACCCGATTGACGTGTCACCCTTGGCAAAGCGCGACCCGAAGTTTCCTGGGAAAACGCTCCGCTTCCAGCCGATTGCCTGCGCGAGCGAACTCGGAAACGGCTTTGCGGAATTGAATGACCCGATTGATCAGCGCGCTCGTTTCGAAGAACAAATGAAACTCCGCGCCGCGGGTGACACCGAGGCACAGCAGCTCGACGAAGATTTCTTGGAAGCTCTCGAATTCGGCTGTCCCCCCGCCTGCGGTTTCGGCATGAGCGAACGCTTCTTCGCGATCCTCATGAACCGCTCTGTCCGCGAGACGGTGATATTTCCGCCAATGCGGGAGAAATGATCTTAAGTGCGAATTGTAAGGTTGCTTGATTGCATTACTCAACTATGAAAATAAATCATGTAACGCTATTGGTAAAAAACAAGAGCGTTTCGGAAAAATTTTATACGGAAATTCTTGGTCTACAAAAGCATAGCGTGGGAAATTCTCTGTGGATACGGGTTGGGGATCAATTTATACACCTTACAGATACTTCGGGCGAGGAAGAAAAAAATTCCTTTTCTCATTTTGCGATTGAAACGGAAAATGTTGTCGATTATGTAAAGAATCTTTTTGAAAAAGGTGTTGAAGTGTTCGATATAGATAAGGATATGGAGGAAGTCCCGGCGAACTTCGATTTTAATAATCCATCGAGGCAGTTTTTCATTCGAGATGTTGATGGCAACCTCATTGAATTTGTTGATTCCGGCAGTAAATTTTTTCATCCGACCCCGATCGATTCATAGAAAATCACTTCGTATTCCCATGTGAATCAGGACAAAAAACAACTCATTGATGTTGCGGAGCAAGAGGTTTCACGAATTTTTTGCGATGCTTTCGGGGACAATTTGGTGGCGCTTCTTGTGGTGGGGAGTTCTGCGGTCGATGACACGGTTGAAGGATATAGCGATATCGATTTGGTTCTCTTTGTGAAGGATATCCGGAATGTTCCGAATATTGATACGCTGTCACTCTCGAAAAAATACGATGTTGATATCGGATACGCGGTCAAGCTCTACGCGGATTTCGAAAAGAGGGTTTCCGGTAACGCAGATGCGACGCGATATGTGGGGACGCTCGATCTTCTCAATATGAAATTGGGCGGGGCGCGAGTTCTTGCCGGAGAGAATATTCTCGAGCTGATACCGAGTGTCCACGAACTTCTGGCGAGGAGAAGTGATATCGCAAAGGAACTTTTACTCGATTATTCTCACGCGACCGATCCCGATCCGGAGCGGAATATTTTTCAAAGAGAACCGAAAAAGTGGGTGAATTGCATCATTAATATGAGCGCGAACCTGCTTTTTGCAAAGGGGATTGCCGCGAAGAAAGACGATATACCGAAGCGCCTCGCCGAATATTGTCCCGATTTCCGCGGACGATCGATTGTTGAGGAGGCGATTACTCTTCGAAAGACAAAAAATGCGCTCTCTCTCAGCGAGGCGGAACGGAGTCGATTGAGAGAAAACCTCAAATTCTTTTTGGAAGCGTATCGGGAGTATGTTTCTCATGAATGATAGGTTTCGATATAATAAGTCATGTGCGAATATGAATTTTGAACAGTTTCCACAATCACAAGGATTACAGATAAATCTCCAAAAGGAAAGCGCCAAGGAGAGTGGTTTGGAAAATTTACGCACAACATTAGAGTCGACGAGGGACTTTTACAAATCCAAAAATTTGAAGTTGTTCACCGAACTTAAGGGCAAGTATGATGTCAGGAAGTTGTTGTACCAAGGCAGATATCCTACTGAAGTTACCGATCAAATAAGGAGGGTGATTACAGATGATGAGGATCTTTCTTCTTATAAGAACTTTGCTACAGGATTGGAGGTGATGGAACGGCTTGAATCTGTAAATGAAAGAAGTGTTATTGGATTGTTGGGAAAACTTAAGAAGAAAACGAAAAATTTATTTCAGCAATTAAAAGAAAGGTACGAGAACATTGATTTCCTGAAGAATGAAAGTACTCACGAGTTCCCATTAGAGATTACGGATAAGGTGACGACGGTTGTAACGAGCCCGGAAGATCATGCTCTCTATGAGGAATTTGCGAGAAATTTTTCTCTGGTGCGTGAAATAAAAATGACGCGAGGTGACGCTAAATTGGATGAAGAAATAAAAACTGATAAAGATGTGTTTGTTGCTTCTCCTGAAACTGGAAAGAAATTTGAGTCTTCCTGGTCGTATAAAGATTATACATATCAGCAGTGGGCGGAACATGGTTTTCTGACTACTCGGGATGGCTTACCCTCAAAGCTTGATCGCGAATCGTATATTTTGGTGAGGACAAGGGATTTTAAGGAGTGGTTTGGAAATTGGGAAGACCGAGATCATTGCGAGAGTAGAATGATTGATGCGGATACAGGGGAGCCGAAAGCCTTCTATCGAGGCGACAAATCTCTTTATAAAGATGGCTTTCTAGTTAAACCGGAACACGAACGGTCAATAGGCGAATATGATACGGGTATTGAAAAAGCCTTGGCTCGAAATCAAGGGATATTCTTTACGGATGATATAAGAGTGGCGTTGGAGTATGGTCTCGATATTGATGCGGTTACATTGGGAAAGTACGGCTTGCACTCGGAACGAGATCACCCAAAGACCTTTCCAAAAGTATTGGCTTGGCTGAAGAATTTTGCAAAAAATGATCCAATTTTTTGGAAGCGGATTTCTGATGTTGTGTGCGCAAATAGTTTTACTGAAATAACAAGTGAGGAAGTATATAAAAGAAATTTTTTCCATTTCTTTGAACACATATTGTCTGAGAACGATGCCCGTGATTTATTTGATGAGGTGAATGGGCGTGGTAGGAAAAAAGATTCGGATTATTATATAGATGCATTGGTTGAGAAAGGAGCATTTGAGGGTTTGATTGATGCATTTCGTTCGCAGGTGTTCAAGGACCCTCACGCTCCAGAAGGTAGGGAGTGGTTTATAAAATTTGGAAGCGAGGGTACTCCTTCGTGGAGTAAAGAGTTCAAGGATCTTGCTCGGGAATATTTTTCCGAGAACCTTGCTTTATCTACAGTCTTTATTCATTCGTTCAATCCGAAAAAATTCAGTCATCATATTGTTATGGACTGTACAGGTGAAGTATACAGCGCTCGAAAAGAAGGATTTGACACAGTGATTCATGAAAAAGGTGTTGGACATCACGTGAAGGGGGTTTCCGAGGGTGCTGATGAAATTATTGTATTTGAGCCCGAAGATGTTTGGACTGTTCGGAAAGAATCGTTGGCGGACATGGTAATGGAGAAAAATTGAGAGGTTCAGATTGTTTTGGTGCACCCATGTGTTAAAGGAACCCTCTATAAAAGACGAAATGGGCATTTCATTGGAACCCGGTCCTTTAGAAAAAGGAAGAATTGTGCTTTTGAAAAGAAAAACATAAGGTTCTCATTGACAGTGAGAACTTAGGGGTGTAACCTCTCAGTATGAATGAGAACCTAAAAACCATTGAAAAGCGGACGTTGGTTGAGATCGCGGTGGAGCAGTGGACCTTTCTCGATTCTCTTCCGCCATCCATTCCTCGGGAAGAACTTGTTCGCGTACAGGCGCATATGGCGATCCCGCATACGGTGGTCATCGCCGGTATTCGTCGGTCGGGAAAGTCAACGCTCTTACGACAAATCATGGCACTTTCCGAAGAGCCATGGTACTACTTCAATTTCGAAGACGAGCGGCTTATTGGGTTTTCCGCCAAAGATTTTAACCTTTTGTATGAAGCGCTCATTGAGACCTTCGGCGAGCGGCGCGTGTTCTTTTTTGATGAGATACAGAATGTCGCCGGATGGGAACGATTCGTGCGCCGTCTCTCGGAGAGCGGGCGCAAATTCTATATCACCGGTTCAAATGCGTCGCTTCTTTCGCGTGAATTGGGGACCAAACTGACAGGTCGGTATGTGTCGCATGATCTCTATCCTTTTTCGTTTCGGGAATACCTGCGCTTTCATGATGTCGCCTATTCTCCCGGCGACCTTCTCGAGACGACGAAGCGCGCCGCGCTCAAGAGTCGTTTCAATGACTATCTCCGAGAAGGGGGGATGCCGGAGTATCTCACCTATCGGTCGCCGGAAATGCTCAAGAAAGTATATGACGATATTCTCTATCGGGATATTCTCGTGCGATACGATATTCGGGAAGATCAGGCGCTTCGCGAACTTTCTTTCTATCTCCTCTCCAACATATCCCAGTCATTCTCGTACAATGGGTTGAAGGGCTTGTTTCGGCTCGGGAGTATGAATACGGTTCGAAGCTATGTCGGATATTTGGAAAATAGTTTTCTCTTCTCTACGATCCGCGCCTATGCCGATTCACTCAAGAAGCAAATAGCGTCGCCCAAAAAAGTCTACGGCATTGATACGGGAATGGCGCAGACGATCGGGTTTCGGTTTTCCGAGAATCGCGGAGTGTTTCTGGAGAATGCGGTTTTCTTGGAACTGAAACGGCGTGGGAAAGAGCTCTATTATTATCGAGCCGTGGATGGATGCGAGGCTGATTTTCTTGTGAGAGAAAACAACAAAGTCACTTCGGTTCTGCAGGTATCATGGAGTATCGCGGAAGAAAAAACGCGCGAACGAGAACTGCGCGGTCTTCAAAGTGCTCTCAAGGCGCATGGTCTTCGAAATGGGTTACTCCTTACTGATGATGAACGAGATACGATCCACTCCGAGGAAGGAACTATCGAAGTGAAACCCGTTTTCGAATGGCTTTTGAAGGAGTAAGATTTTTATTTGAAATTATTTTTCTCCCTATGCTCGACATACAATACATTCGCGAACACAAAGAGGCGGTTGGGAAGGCGGCGAAGGATAAGAATCTTCTCTTTGACGTGGAGGCATTGCTCTCGGCCGATGCGGAGCGGGTGAAGCTTCAGCGAGAATTGGAGGAAC
>JAYRSG010000153.1:0-5733 GCA_041920175.1 Candidatus Moraniibacteriota bacterium
TACAATAATGATAAATTCAGCGGTTTCAACCGCTAAATTGTATCAAATATGGCGGTTTTGTAAAGAGGGGGGCGTCCGCCAGCCGGCGGAGTAATCGCCCCGAACCCGATCCGAATACGCATACGGGAACAGGGCGATTATAAACAAAAGGATCGCATTACAAATTCGTTCCTGCAGAAGAGCGTTTTGGAATGTTTCGGAGAAGGATTGCCTCGGCCTCGTCCGGTGTGGCGGCGGGAAGGGTCGCGGTCAGGGTGTCTCCGCGGAGTTTGGAATCGGGGAAGGCTGGGCGAATTGATTCGAGGGCGCCGCTCCCGTGATTTTTCATGATAACCATGGTTTCCGTGGCGCTCTTCGGGGAAAGAATGGCGAAGAATGTGCCGACGGAAGAGTGAGTGCGGATTTTTTCGAGAATGACAGGTAGGTCGTCGATATGCGAGTGCGATTCGATGATGTCTTTGGGGGAGACACTTGCCCACATGAGCTTGCGGCTTTCGTCCCATTTGAGTCCCGCCATGACGCGTCCCCAGAGCTTGAGTGTCGCGAGGGGCTGAGTTTTGACGAGGCGAAAAATGATGTCGTGCTGGTTCGCGCCTCGGTCCATGAGACGACTCGCGACATGGAGAACGGAGGGCGTTGTGTTTTTCTTTTGGAAACTTTCGGTCGCGGAGACAATGCCGGCGAGGAGCGGACTCGCGACGCGCTCGGTGACGAGTTTCGGTGCGAGCTTTTCGAGGAGATTCGCCACGATTTCGCTCGACGAAGACGCCGTCACTTCGACGAGATTGATTTGTCCAAAGCGATCGTTTGCCGGGTGGAAGTCGATGTTTACGACGGGCACTTCGTAGAAAATATCCGGATTCTCTTCGGCGAGCGCGCCGAGCGAGTCTTTGTCGGGCGCGCCGATTACGATGACGAGATCGAAAGAAAACTTCGCGGGCACGAAAGAAAAATCCCGCGGATCGATCGAACCCTTTTCGGGAGTGATGAAAATATTGTATTCGGAGGGACCGCGTTCGGTGCGGATCGAGACGATATTGTTTCGCTCCGTGTTGAAAGAAAGAATGAATTCGCGGACGCCGGAGATGGATGAAACGACGGTTTTGGGGAGCGGAAGGAAAGAGAAGCGCTCGGCGATTTGCGCGATATCGCTCCCTCCGATCGTGACGACTTTGTCGTCCGATTCGAGAAAATTACCAAGACCGCTCGCGGCGCCGAAAGCGTCGCCGTTCGCGGATTCGGGGACGAGAATGAGGATGGCGGAGGATTTTTCGAGGAGTTCTTTCAACTGGTGTTCGGGCGGGAGGGACATACGGGGGGATTTCGGAAAAATGAAAGAATCGTTCGAAACGATATTCAAACCTAGCAGAGAAGCCGAAATCGGTCAAATAGGGAAGTGCGTTTGATGTTCGTCAGTATTGACAAACGGGAAGCGGAATGATAGTATTCCGGTGTTCTTTCACAAGGGAGGCTGTTGGGACGGTTTTTCTCTCTTTTTGAGGCGGACGCGACGTCGGTCCAAAAGAGGGAAATGGTCGTTTCAACAGAAGGAGGGGAAAAGATGACTTTCGAAGGTGTTCTTTTGGCAGTCATTGTCGTGTTGCTTGTTCTTTTTTCCGGGCAACATGATGAAGGAGGTCGCAAATGAAATGCGACCTCGAGTGCGCCGTGCTTGCGGCCGTGTGTTTAGTGGCGGTTTTTGTTTGGGTTCATCGGGCGGTATTTATTCTCTTTGTTCGATGGCTCAAACTTTGGAAGCTCCCCGTTCTTTTTTCGGCGGTGGTGTTATCGTTTGTTTCTATGGCGACAACGCCGATGGAAGCCGGGAGGATTTTTTTTGTTTTTTTTGTTCCGATCACGATTGCGCTTGTCGCGCTTCGGAATGTGTGGCAAAAGTTCTTTTGATTTCTTGACGGCGATCCCCGAGCCGATTTTCGGGGAAAAAGAGGAAAAGGAAAATGATAATCGGTAAAAATCTGGATGCTGGTTGCGACAACACGTTTTGCGGCGGCGATTGCGTCGTGTGCGAGGAAATTTTCCGTTGTTACTCAATGGAAAAATGTTCCGGCGATTGCAACTCTTGTCCTGCTTTTCTTCGGGACGCCGTCGAAAGCGCGGTGGGCGAATTGGAGAAGGTTGAAATCTTTGCTCCGCTCTCGCTTGAATATTTTCAAGCGCAGGGTTTTCGTATCGGATTTTTTTGAGGAGATCGAAAATGAAAAAACAGGTTTCAAGGCATGAATTTGTGAAACTCGTTCAAAAAATAAAACCGATAACGGTAAAAGATTCCTTTTTTGATCAAAGAAGGAATTGTATTATTTGTCGATTTATTGGAGCAGGAATGATTCTTGCCGAATCGGTTACGCGTTGGCTGAAAGGAAATCGGTACACCGAATATTTTGCAGAGGAGGGCGCGAAGGAGATTTAAAAAAATAAATTGTGCGAACCCCTTGAGCGTTGTACGCTTGAGGGGTTGAATTTTTTTATGAACGGAATATTCGAAACGAAATCGGCGGATGAAATGCGCGCGCTCGGGAGGAAATTTTCCGAGGGAGTGCGACCGGGCGTGGTCGCGCTCTCTGGAGAGCTCGGCGCGGGGAAGACGACCTTTGTGCAGGGGGTGCTTTCGGGAATGGGGGCGACGGGACCCTTTACGAGCCCAACCTTCGTTCTGATGAAGCGCTACGATCTCTCCGTTTCAAAAAACGGCATCGCGCGCGTTTCTCACGCGGACGCGTATCGCGTGGGCGAGGATGACCTCCGCGCGCAGGGCTTTCTCGAATGGGCGAGCGATCCCGAGGGGCTCGTTCTCCTCGAGTGGCCCGAGCGCGCCGAGGGACTCCTTCCCGAGACGACGATTCGGATTTTCTTTTCCGTCGAAGGAGAGGGGAGGAAGGTGAGAATTTCCGGAATTGAAAAAGGCTAACCATGAGTGGTTAGCCTTTCTAGAAAATGAGGGGTCGCGCGACGGCGTTGCGTGTGCGGTATCCCGCATTACTCTAGCGTGCGCCGAGGACGACGCTGTCGTCTGTCTCGGATTCGAAGTATCCAACCTTTCCGGTATCGAGGAGTTCTTCCTCAATCCGGGAGGCTACTTCGAAGGCGCCTTCGATGCCGCCGCTTCGGTATTTCTTTCCGAGGAAAGACACCGTCGCGCCGTTTGCGAGCGCCCGCACGAGTTTCATTGAGAGTTCCTGACTCTCCCAGAGATTCCGTTCCTCATCCGTCGCGTCGGAATAGTCGACGGTCCACGGATGGCGATAGTTCGCGACGCTGCACAAGATATCTTGCGGCGTGACGAACTCGAACGGCGCCTCGATCACTTGTCCGGCATACGGCCCGGCAAGCATGGAAACTCGCACCATAATGGTGGGGTTAATTGTTAAGCTTCTCCGGAAGGACGTTCCGTCCCTCCGAAGCGAACAGTATACCCTTTTCCGACGACCTGTCAAGTGCCGGCGACAACTCTGCCAAAAGCTTTTAACGCTCCCTTTTTTCTCGTATCCATGATCGGAGTCGCGAGACGATTTCCGGAAAGGTTTTTTCAATAAGCGCGCGTTCATCTTTGGAAAAGGGTTCGAGAACGAAAACCGCGGTATCTATCGGTTGATTTTCGGTTTCGTTTTGCAGGGTATTCTTGATGCCGACTCTGAATCGCAAGAAGTCTTTGGTGCCGAGCGTTTCAATGATGTCTCCAACGCCGTTATGTCCTCCGGAACGCGAGCCGAAGGATTCGCGCACGTCTCCTCTCAATATATCGAGATCGTCGTGAATAACGACGATATCCCTCGGTTCGATTTTATAAAAATGAAGAATGTTTCGCACCGCTTCTCCGGAGCGGTTCATAAAGGTACGTGGGCGCGCGAGGATGATTTTTTCGTCATCGATGGTTCCTTCCGAACATTCCGCTTGAAAGGATGCTTTCGCTCGAAACGCCGGAAAATCCCACGCGACTCGAAGATATTCGAGGGCGAGAAATCCGATGTTGTGACGCGTGGCTTCGTATTTTTTTCCCGGATTGCCGAGACCGATGATGAGGCGCATACTCTTCGAACGGTTAACAGTTAACAATTGACATTTGACATTTGACAACTGACATTTGTTGTCAGTTGTCAGTTGTCAGTTGTCAGTTGGTTGTTTTCGCCGAGGAGGGCGGCATCGAGTCGTTGTTGGTAGTCGAGATCGTTTTCGGCGTTTCGAAGGTCTTCGATCGTATCTTCCTCGAAAGAGAATTGTTTGGCAATGTCGTTCCCGAGAACGAGAATGATGTCGGTGTTCGGAAAGATTTCTCGAGAGAAAGATTGATTTGATTCGTCGGTGCGAAGGGAGAGTTTTTTTGTAATTTCGTCGGCGGTTTCGGGGACGAGAGCGTCGTCTCGGAGGATGAGAATGCTTTGTTCGAGATTTCCGTTCTCCCCGTTTTCATTTTCATCGGTCTCGATTGAGGAAGGAAAGAAATCGACCCGGGTTTTTCGGAGATTGAGATCTTCCGTAAGCAATCGCGCGATACGTTGTCCGAGATTCGACGCGTTGGATCGGTTGACGATGACGATAGTCGCTTCTTCGTTGTCGATCGCCTCTCGGCGCGCCTTGAAGCGGTCGAGATCGAAAATATTTTCGGCGAGATCGCGGATTTCGCTCCAGTCGCCCGTTCGCGGGACGAGAATGAACATGGAGACATTTCCGACGGGAACGTGAGAGACTCGCAGGAGACTGTCTTTTTTCCAGGCGTCCACGACGACGGTTTCAATATTTTCGGTATCGAATTCATATCCGAGCGTGGCGAGACTTCGGAGTTCTTTTAGGGAGAGATCGGTTCGAATATGTTCCCCGAGCGTTTCAATGATACCGGAGAGCGTTTGCGGATCGAGGAGGATTTGTAGCGAGAATGTCTTCTGTTTGAGCGCGGTGAGGAGCGCTTGTTGGCGTTTGGCGCGACCGAAGTCGCCTTCCGGATCGCCATGCCGTTCGCGCGCGTACTTGAGTGCCGTCTTTCCATCCAAATCTTGCCACCCTTTTTTTATTTCAAATGTTTCATAACTGTAATTGGGTCCCGGAAAGCGCGAATCGAAGAGATCTCGTTCGACATAGAGGCTTACGCCTCCGAGGAGGTCGATGATTCGGATGAATCCGTCATAATCGATCGTGACGAAGGCGTGAATGGGGAGTCCGGTGATCGTTGAGACCGCCCTTTTTACGGTATCGGCGGGGGTTGTTTGTTCTCTATCGATTTCGTAGAGGGTATTTAATTTGGTGGAGACGGATGTTTCCGGTATTTTTACGTAGAGGTCGCGCGGGAGAGAGAGGAGGGCGATTTTTTTTCTCGTAAAATCGAGACTCGCAACCATAATGGTGTCGGTCAATTTTTGTCCGGCGGTCTTTTCGTTCGCCTTGCCGAGGAGGAGAATATTCATTCGACCGTCTCGTTCCCCCGGGAGCGGCGTTCGATTTGTGCCGAAGAGCGGCGCGAGGAGTGAAGTTGCTCCATGAATCGTGTCGGTAACCGGGGTGCTTTTGACCGGCGTGATGTTCATGGTGCGGGTCGCCCCTCCTATTTTCCAGGAGAAATATCCGAAGAAACAGAGTGCGACCAGCGCAAGAACCCCCGTTGCTTTGAGAAAGAGGCGGAGAGACGAGGTGCGTTTTCGAATCGAGCGATTTTCTTTCGGCGGCGCGGCGGTCATACGCGGACCGGCGAAGGGAATATCTTTCGGAGTCGATTCCGCACGCCAA
>JAYRSG010000154.1:0-5906 GCA_041920175.1 Candidatus Moraniibacteriota bacterium
AGTATAAATCATACCAAATTACCCTGAAGTCTTCTATCATGCACGCCGAGACTGCAAAAAATAATTTTTCTCTACCCGTCCGCAACGTTTCGCAAGCGAAGCGTAGCGATACGGGCGGGGTTTGCTCCGATAGAGAGGAGCATGTGAGAAAAAATATTTTTTGTAGTCGAGGCAACTCACAAGGTAGCAGAAATTAGGGTAAGTTGGTATCAGTGATGCTTGAAGTACTCTTTTACGGCTTCTTTGAGGGAACTTTTCACTTCGGAAAAGAGGACATTGAATTCCGGGCGCATTCGAAGGGGTTCTTCGACGATGTCGTCGAAGTAAACCAGGCTCTTCAAAAAAAGATTTGTGTCGACTGAAGGAAATTTTCTGTTTGCGGCATCGAGGAGTGTTTTGAGGGGGAGCGACTTGAGGATGAAAAAAATATCGATATAGTCTTTATTGGCGGAGCGACCGGTGATGGCGGAGAGCTTCATACAGGCGATGTCGAGGACGGATGCAATTCGCAGGTAAGGCTCTTCCGTCGGATTTTCGAGCAAAGGATACGGGTAGGTCATGAAACTTATTTTGATTCCTTCATCAAGAAGTATGCCTAGCGTATTCTCTTCTTCTTGAATTTTTATTACACGGTGTTCCGCGAAAATAGCGCGCAATTCCTCAAAGAGTTTTCCCGTATCAAATGACTCCGGTGAGAAAAAATCAAAATCAACGCTTTCCCGATGTCCGAAACGAAGCGCAAGCGCCGTCCCGCCGGCAAGATAGAACCGATCTTTGACGCGAGAGAAATTCGGCACAAGAGAATGTCGCGCGTTGTCCAAGATTTCGTAATGCATGGGAGATGGTTTACATGGGGATATTTCGCTCTATTTCTCGCGGATGTTCATCGTAGAGGAGCGACCAGAACTGAAGCGATTTCCGGTTCCAGACGCCGGGAAGGGGTGTTCGAAGAGTTTTCTTTATATCTTCCGCACGGTATCGAGCGCGTACCCAGTCGGTTGCCGGTTTTGTGCCGAAATTCAAAACCTGTGTAATGATGAGATATTTATCACGATCACCGTCGAGTTTGTCGCAGTCGAATGACCAGAGAAAGGGACGAACAAATGGAGGAATGGGATCTGATGGTTGATGTGGTGAATTCATATGTTCAAACTATCAAAAAAACAACGCAATCGCAAATGTTCGTGCGCCGGAATGATGGAAAAGAAAACAAAAGCCGAATCTTTTGCGGATTCGGCGGGGAAAGCGGGAATTGTTTATTTGTCAGCGTGGATGCGGAGGGCTCGTATTTCTTGGCACGAAAGAGATGTGCGGGCATACTCGCGAAGGCTTTGGTCATAGCTTCCGAAGGACTCGCTCATGAAAAATATCACCTCGTAACTTTGCCGAGGCTCTCTCTCCCACTGCATTTTTGAATGAAACAGTTCATATTTCACTCCGTTTTTTGGGTCTTTGAGCGCGATCCATTTCCGTTTTATGGGATTGCCGCCAAGAGAAGCTTCTTCAGTGCGGAAACCTTCTGTCACGAGTGGAAAAAAGTTTTTTCCGTCGGTGCTTCGGTATACCGACATCCCGTCTTGAAACGACCCGTCTTTGGAGCGCACTCCTTGAATAAGAAGCCACTTTTTGTTCTCTGTATCAACGAAAAAATACGGAGAAGGATCTTTTTGTACCGGTGCCCACTCTTTCGCTTCGATTTGTCCGAGAAACAAAGCTGTTGCTGCAAAAAGAATGGATATCAAGGAACGATATAAGAAAACTGTCATCGCTTTCATGAGATGCCTCCAATTTGGTTGGGAAAACTACCGGTATATCCGAAGGGATCATTGTCGTGATCGCTCAAACGGACTGTTCTTTGTAGCACGAGGCGGTTTTTTTGTCGAGGGATGGATTCGTTTTGGTGCCGATGGAGGGAGTTGAACCCACACGCCCGAAGGCACATGGCTCTAAACCATGCGTGTCTGCCAGTTTCACCACATCGGCATTGTTGTTTCTTCCAAAGAAATTCATTTTTTTATGGGTGACTCTTCTCTTACGCGGAAACCGATTGGTTGGGGCGGAGGAGTTGTTTCTTTTTCTTCGAGAAGTTGTTTGAGGACATCAAACACTGCTTTGAATTTTTTGTCGTATTTGCTTTCCATGAGCTCGATTTTTTCTCGGAGTTCTTTGTGAGTTCCGAGAATTTCTCGAAGTTTCGTGAAGGTTCGGATGATTTGGATGTTGACTTGTACCGCTCTTTCGCTTTGGAGCACGCTTGAAAGCATGGCGACGCCCTGTTCGGTGAAGTCCTCTTTTTGATGTTCTTGCGTCGGAACTGTTTAAGATCACAATTTGTGATCTTAAAGCGGCGTACTCTTCTTCGCTCAACTGAAACATAAAATCTTCTGGAAATCGCGTATCGTTTCGTTTTACCGCTTGGTTAAGCTCTCGTATCTCGACGCCATAAAGTTTGGCGAGGTCGCTGTCAAACATAACTTTTCTCCCGCGAACCCAAAAAATTCGACTCAGTATTCTTTCGTCAGGAAGAAATGTTTCCGAAGTATTCGTTTCTTTCATAAAAATCGAGAGATTGGAGGCTATACGGGACTGAAACTTGAATCTTCGGCAATAGGCGTGAGGAAGGATTTGATGCGGTCGGCTTCTTGTTTCAAAGCGCCGGATTCTTCGTATTCGCCGTGGTGGCGCGTGTCGTCGCCGTAGGTCTCTTTCTTTTGGTCGAGGTGAAAGCTTATTTCCAAGTCTTCACCGCGAAGTTTCGCGTACATATGGAAGCGCGGATAGCCTGCTGCAGCGAGCGGGCGCACAAAGCTCATCTCCTCGCCATTTTTGTATTGAAAAGCGTACCCGGCGCGTCGGAGGAGATTGACGGGATTGTCGGTGATGGAGAAAATGGTAAATTTCATATTTTTTCAGAGCACCGGGAATCCTCTTCGAGCCTGGGTTTCGTGGCGAATACGCATCACGAAACCCTTCGATTCCCATGCGCACGCCAAGCAGTTGGCGTGCTTGCCCGCTCCTTTCGTTTCACTTCAGTCGGGGCACTGGGAATCGAACCCAGTCTACATGAACCCGAATCATGCGTACTACCGGTATACTATGCCCCGTTTTCTAACAATTGACCGTTTACAATTGACCTTTGACAAAGAACGGAAAGAAATAAAAGACAAAATCGATTTTCAACGAATGAGTTCGTTGAATGATTTCTGTTTCTTATTCCCGTCATTACCGGTCAATTGTCACCGGTCAAATGTCAATTGTTTTTTTTGTTAACTGTTGGCTGATTCACTCCACCCAGTGTTTGTGTTTGACTTTTCGGTCGTCGGTTTCGCGCTTTTCTTCTATTGTTTCCTTGGCGAGACGCCGGAGATGCTCCAGATCTTCTTTTTCGAGGAGTCGAGCGCGTTCGAGCAGGGTGTCTTTCGCGTTTTTCTTCGGATCTTCGATGACTTCGGCGAGGAGTACATCAAGAATGGCGCCGATTTTGGGTCCCGGAGTCATGTCGAGCGCCTGCATGAGGTCGTTCCCGTTTGTGGCGAGCATTTTGACTGATACGGGATCGTGCGAGACCTTGTCGATCATGTACTCGAGGTGGCGGAGCTTGTAGGGCTTCGCCTTGGGCGTGCCCGAGCCAAGGCGGTCGGCGATGCGGATATCCATGAGATCGCGCATATTCTCGAGTCCGACCTTGCGGATGAGGCGGCGGACGGAAGCGGCCGTCACTTCTCCCACATTATAGTAAAAGAGATGATTGTCAACGAGAAGCGTCGCCTTCTCAATCACTTTTACCGGAAATCGAAGGCGTTCAAGGAGCTTTCGCGTTATTCGCGCTCCGACGTGGTCGTGATTGTAGAAGGTGGAACGATAGCCCTCGCCGCGCTTAGTGTGGGGCTTCCCCACATCGTGGAGGAGGGCGGCGAAGCGCACTTCGAGTTTCTTGGAGGGGCAGGTCGCGAGAGCGCGGAGGTTGTGTTCGTAGACGGTGTAGATGTGGTGGAGGTTTTGCCCGACGTCGACGCCCGCCTCGACTTCCGGCAGAATATGGGCGAGGAGCCCGGTCATTCGGAGCATATCAATGCCATGGGCGGGATTTTTGGAAAGGAGAATTTTGGAAAGCTCGTCCGAAACACGCTCGGCGGAAATGAGGCGGATATCGCTTGCGTGTGTCTGAATGGCTGAAAAAGTTTTTGGTTCTATCGTCCAGTCGGAATGTGTGTGGAGCGCGTCGCTTGTTTTGCCTTCTTTCATGAATGACTCTCTCGGGAGAGGGGTCGGCGTGCGGAGTTCGGCGTAGAAACGGACGGCACGGAGCATACGGAGCGCGTCCTCGCCAAAGCGATCATCGGGATTGCCGACCGCGCGAATGGTTTTGTTGGTTATGTCAGCTTGACCATTGAAAGGGTCGACCAATAAGAAATGTTCAATGCTCAATTCACAATTTTCAATTTTTGACTCTCGTGCTTTATCTTTGTTGTGAGTTGTCGGTTGTGAGTTGTTAGTTCGTAGGGCGATCGCGTTCATCGTGAAGTCGCGGCGAGCGAGATCTTCCTCGATCGTTTGCACGAACGAGACTTTTGAGGGGTGGCGATTGTCGTTATAGCCGGATTCGGCGCGATAGGTGGTGACCTCGATGATTTGGTTGTTTGGTTGTTTGGTTGTGTGGTTGTTTGGTTGTTTGGTTTGGATTTTTTCTGTTTTTACGCCGACGGTACCGAAGACGTTTTCGTAGAAGCTTTCGGGGAATATGTTTTGGATTTCTTCGGGACGGGCATTGGTGGTGATGTCCCAGTCTTTGGGTTCGCGCCTGAGGAGGAGATCGCGGACGCATCCCCCGACCACAAACGCCTCAAACCCCGCTCTTTCGAGCGCGGAAAGGGTTTCGAGGACGGGAGTCGGAATTTTTTGCGATTCTTTCAAATTGATCATAACGATCTTATGATACCACTTACGGTGCAATTTCTGCTACTTCAAGAGTTGCCTTGACCGAGAAAATATTTTTTCTCAAATACTCCTCTCTATCGGAGCAAACTTGAGAAAAAATATTTTTCTCGATCTCGGCGTGTCTTATAGACTCATCTTACGCACTCATTGAAAAACCAAGCTCGTCATACCCGCGAAGGCGGGTATCCAGGTTCCACTCGCTTTCAGGAAGCACACTACAAACTTTGTTCGTAAAGTGATTATATTCGGCAAGTGGTGACTGGATTCCCGTTTTCACGGGAATGACGATAAAAAAGATTGGTGCATAAGATAAGTTATAGAGAAAGAATTCAGAAGATGCTCTTATAAAACAAAACTCCGGAATGTGTCGGAGTTTTGTATTTGTTCCGTTTTTTGTGCCTTTTTACTACAGCATTCTCCGTTTTTCTTCCACTTTGAAGGAGAGAATCGTGTCGCCCACTTGGATTTTGGTCGGGGTTTCGACGGTGAGACCGCATTCGTTGCCACTCCCCACTTCGTCGGTGTTCTTTTTGTTCTGCTGGAGATTGCCGAGGCGACCCGTGCCGATTATTTCATCCTCGCGCTTTATTTCCACTTGCGAACCTTTTATGATTTTGCCGTCGTTTACGCGACCGCCGACGATCATATCGTGTTTGCCGGTTTTGAAAATCGCGAGAACGGCGAGCGTGCCTAGGTCGGTGCGGATAATTTCGGGCGGGAGGAGAGCAGAGAGTCTTTCTTTGATGTACTCGACGAGTTTGTAGATAATGCTGAAACTCTGAATGTCGATTTTCGCGGTTTCAGCCATGCGACTCGCGACGGGGGTCGGGTTCACGTTGAAGCCGACAATGAGCGCCTGCGCGCTCTCCGCGATTTTGACGTCGCTCTCGGTGATGCTTCCGACGCCCCGGGAGACGATATCGAGCGCGATTTCATCCGCGGGAATGGTGCCGAATATTTGCTCGAGC
>JAYRSG010000155.1:0-7735 GCA_041920175.1 Candidatus Moraniibacteriota bacterium
CACCGTCTGGACCGAAGGAGAGGCAAATAAAGAGAGTAAAGATTTGACCAAAAGAAAGGAGATCTATAAGCGATGAAGAAAGAAGCCATGAATACGGAAGGCAAAAAAATTCGGATCCTCCTCGTGACGCGTCCCCTTGTTCCGCCGTGGGATGAGGCGTCCAAGAATTTCGCGTACTTTTTGGCAAAGAGCATTTCCGACCCCGATCTCGAGTTTCACCTCCTCACGGCGGGCGAAAAACTCGAGGGCGTGGGCGACAACTGTATCGAGCATCCGATTTTCCAAGGCGGAACCTTTGACTTCGAGGCAAAGACGCGTCTCGCAATCTTTCTTGCTACGAAAGCGCGATCATTTGATATCGTCCATTTCCTCTTTACCCCGACGCCCGTGAATGCGTTCCTTTCAAAAATACTCGTCGGGAAAAAACCCAAAACCATTCAGACGATCGCCACTCTCCGCGAAGAGCGTTGGGGAGCGCGCGAGTGGAAGCGAATATTCTTCGCTAATCATCTCGTCACCTACACAGATCATTCAAAGAAGAAACTCCAAGAAGCCGGATTCCAGAATGTGGAAAGAATATATCCCGGCATAGACCTCGAGCGATTCTCTCCCAAGCCCAAAGATCCCGAAACGCTCGTCACACTCAACCTCTCCCCCGACGACTTCGTCGTCTCCTACGTCGGCGAATACGCCCGCCTCGGCGCGACCGACATGATCGCCGATATGCTTGTCAGGAATTTATCGAAAAACCGGGTTTGTCATTCCCGCGAAGGCGGGAATCCAGACACCACCAGCTCACAGGAAACTCGTACGAGCACAATTCGTACAGACGATACATCAAACGAGTGGAACCTGGACCCCCGCCTTCGCGGGGGTGACGGAAACATAAAATTCCTCTTCGCCCTCCGCGTCAAAAACGAAGCGGATCAAAAAAAGAAAGAAGAGATCCAAGAACGATTCCGAGAAGCCGGCATCCTCGATTCCATCCGCTTCAGCGACACGGTTTCCGACGTAGAAAATCTCTATAATATCGCCGACATCATCACCTTCCCCGTCGCCGACATGCACGGAAAATTCGACGTCCCCCTCGTCATCCTCGAAGCCTACGCCTCTGGCCGCCCCGTCATCCTCTCCGACCTCCCCCTCTTCCGCGAGTTCTCAAACCCGCACATTTCTGCTACCATTCCCCGAGGAGATGGAGACGCTTTGTGGCGAAAAATAGACGAAATACAGAAGAATGAAGAGATTCGATACGACTTCGCCAGAAGCGCTCGGGAGTTCGTCAAAAATAATTACGACCTTTCCCAAACAGCGAAAGAATACAAAGAGCTCTACAAGAAGATATGATTATGGAAATTGCTCCCTATCGTCGCGAAATGAAGACAGACCGAATGAAAGTGCCGGTTGTTTTTCATGTGCAAAAATCGCTCATGCCGAATGAAGCGACGCTCGAACAACTCGAGAGCGTCGCGTCGAATGAGTGTTGTTTCCATCATATCGCGGCAATGGCGGATGTGCATTCGAAACCGGGACGAAAGAACGCGACCGGAACGACGATTTGCTCCGAGCGGTATATTTTGCCACAAGTGAACGACTCCGACCCCGCCTGCGGCATGCGTCTCGTCCGGACAAACATGAACGAAGCGAATACGACACCAGAAGAAATTCAGAAGCTCTTCGAAGCGCTCGTGCCAAAAGTCCCAACGAAAGCCTATCTCGGCACGTTTCTCCCCTTCCGCACTGTCGTGGACATTTGCCGCGGCGGTATCGCGCCACTCATCAAGCATCTCGGCATCGAAACGAAGTTCGAAGCGGAAAATTCTCTTGATCGCGGCAACTTTTTTGGAAAAGAAATGTCATCACGAGAAATTTTGGGCGCCATTCCGCCGCTTTTTCTTTTTTTCGCGCAATTCCGCTCGGGAATCTTGGGCGCCGCTGGCAATCACTTCCTCGACCTCATGAAAGTGACCGACATCGAGGATGAAGAAAAAGCCCGAAAACTCGGCGTCAAGAAGGGCGACTACCTCTTCATGGTCCACTGCGGCTCCGGAATCTTGGGACAGTACACCATGTATATGTATACAGCAAAGAAACGCGAGCACCTCTCAACCGCTATCATGATGAATATCGGGCGCTTCTTCTGGAACACGCCCCACCGAAAAACCGTGAACGACATCGCGCGAAAAATCCGCGAGTCCGACTTCGGAAAAAAAGAACCGCTTATCACCTTCGACGGCGACGGCGAGGATGGCACACTCTATATGACGGCGCGGAATGCCTGCTCCAATTTTGCTCACGCCAACCGCGCCGTGATCACGCACAATGTGAGCCAAACAATCAAAAAAGTTTTGCATCGCGACCCCAAGATGGAACTCCTCTACGACATGCCGCACATTCTCGTTTCTCGCGAAGAGCACTTTGGAAAAAATGTTTGGGTACACCGAAACGGAACAACCCGCGCCTACGGACCCGCGCGCATGAGCGATCATTCCGTTTTCCGCGACACCGGCGAACCCGCCTTCATGCCCACGTCCATGTCGACCGAAGCCTACCTCGGGGTTGGTACGGATAAAAACGAATTAAGCTTTTTTTCCGCCAATCACGGCGCCGGAAAATCCAAAGACAAGACCGATTCGGTTATTCCCAAAAACAAATCGGAACTTGATAAAAAACTTGCAACCAAAGGCATCCGGCTCTACAATGGACGATCATCGAAGGTCATCGAGCAAGACGCCTCCCATTACAAACGCGCCGAGGACGTCATTGCGAGCGTCCGCGAAAACAACATCGCCACCCCCGTCGCCCGTCTCCAGCCGGTCGCCGTAATTATGTATTAATGTTTTTCGTCATTCCCGTCCCGCCGTGGCGGGAGGAATCCAGTCACCACCTGCCAAAAATAACTTCTTAACGAATAAAGTCTGTAACGTTCCCGCTAACAAGCAAGTGGAACCTGGACCCCCGCCTTCGCGGGGGTGACGGACTCCGAACTATGAAAATCAAGAATCACATTATCAGCCTTGCCACCAAAGCAACGCTTGAGTTTATTGATATCACCGACGATATTCTCTCTGCCATTAAAAAGTGCGGCATCAGAAACGGCATCGTGAATATCCAGAGTCTTCACACCACGATGGCGATCATCGTAAACGAAGCGGAGCCCCTCCTCATTGACGATATGAAGAAAATGCTCGAGCGCGTCGCACCCGAAACGGCAGAGTATGATCACGACAATTTCGAAATCCGCACCGTCAATATGTGTGACGGCGAATGTCAAAACGGTCATTCCCATTGCAAAGCGCTCCTCCTCTCTCCCTCGCAACTCTTGAATATCGTTGACGCAAAACTCCAATTCGGTCGTTGGCAACGCGTCTTCGCTCTCGAACTCGATCGCGCCCGCCCTCGTCAGGTCGCCCTCCAAATCATCGGAGAATGAAATTCATCACCTTTACCGGTCTTGACGGATCGGGAAAATCAACCCAGCTTGCGCTTCTGAAAATGCGGCTCGAACAAGAAGGAAAGAAAGTCGCCGTTTTCCACGCGATAGAGTTTTCTTTGGCGAATAGAATCGCGCTCGCCATGAATGGCGGCGGAACATTCATCCCCGGTAAAGAGAAAGCCGTCACCCAAGCATCTTCCACTTCCCTCTTTCTCCGAACCGTTTTCCTCGCGATAGACATCTTCCGTTTCCAATCGCTCATGAAAAAATTGGAACGGGACGGCATCGAGTTCCTCCTTTCCGACCGCTATTTCTTCGACACAGTCATCAATATCGAGTATCTCGGCGGCTCCGTGCCAAAATATATTTTGAAACATATTCCGACGCCCGACATTGCACTTTACCTCCGCATCACTCCCGAAGAAATTCTGAAACGAACCCGCGTCCCCGAACAAGGTATCGAATACTTGCAAAAAAAATTCAACATCCTCGAGCAAAAAAAATCAGACTGGCACCTCATTGAGGTCGACGCCAGTCTGACAAAAGAAGAAATTCTTCAACACATAGAAAATCATGCACTCACCAACTCCGTAGATACAGAACTCTCCCTATAATTATCATGGTTTCAAAAGCGCTTAGACTCATGCAGACCAATAATACGGAATTTCTTTTGAAGAATCCTTCGAGAGAAAAAGCGATCTGTATGAACAAAAAAAGAACAAACATCCATATTGACAAGCCGGCTGTCTCCCGAGTTTGAAACAGAACAAACAACTGCGGAAGAAGGGCCGCTGCGTTGGCAAATCCGAAAAACCAAATAATCTTTTGCCAATGAATCACTCGAGCAATCATCTCACGCGTCATTCTCTTTCTCTCCTCTGACAGGACAACCATTTCCAACCCGCCCATACCAGCAAAGCCGGAATTCCGACTATCCAAACCGTAATGAACGCTCCGGAAATTGCCATCCCGAAAAAAGGAGCGATCGCAAGAAGAACGGCGACAATGATGAGAACGGCAACTATCTCTTTCACATCTTTCTCCTTCGGTTGTAAATAACTACCGGAACCGTACAATATAAAAACCTCTATGTCAACCCCTCTCGTCCGCTCTCTCGCCTCCCTCACTCTTGCCGAAGTTCTCTTCAACCTCTCGGGATATATCATCCACGCGGTTGCGGGACGCGTTTTGGGACCCTCAGAGTATGGTCGCTACGGACTCGTGGTGACGCTCACGACGACCGTCATTATCCTAATCGGGAACGGCATCCCGACGGCAATGTCTCGATACCTAAGCGAGTACTTCGAGAAAGATCCGGGGATGGTCGGCGTTATCAAGCGAACCGGCGCCAAGCTCCAACTCTTCCTCATCGCGGGTGTGACCGCCATCTTTTTTTTCGCGGCGCCTCTCATCTCTCGCCTCTTGGGCGATCCAACGCTCACACCCCTTTTCCGATTCTCCTCTCTCATCATTCCCGCCTTCGCCGCTTCGTCTTTCTACTTCTACTATTTTACCGGCATCCATCGCTTTCACTACCAGGCAATCCTCAAAATGGCGCGTGCCGTTCTTCGCGTCGCGATTATCGTTCCCTTCGTCTTTCTCTACAAAATATATGGCGCGATCGCGGGCTATATCCTCGTCCCTTTTCTTACCTTCCTTCTCGGCGTTTTTTTTGACCGAAAGACTTCCATCGCTTTTCCAAGGGAAGATGTGCCCAAAACGCGCGCCTTCCCATGGCAAACTCTTCTCGCCTCCGCCTGGCCGATCACGCTCTTTCTCGTCTTCTATGAAATTTTCATTTCGATCGACCTCTATCTCGTGAAGGCGCTCCTCGCAAACGACACCGAAACCGGCTACTACAATGCCGCGACCACCCTCGCCCGCCTCCCTTCCTACCTCTTCTACGCCCTCTCGATCGTCCTCTTGCCGGCACTTGCGAAACTGAAAAGCGACGGCGATCCGGAAAAAATATCTCGCCTCTTGGGAAACGCCCTTCGCTACGCGGGCATCATTCTCCTCCCGCTCTTCATCCTCCTCTTTTCCTATGCGGAACCCGTCATGACGCTCTTTTTCGGAAAAGCGTATCTTGAAGCGGTTTCAATTTTCCGCATTCTCGTCTTCGGGCTCTCTTTCCTGACCGTTTTCTATACCGTCTCGATGGGAATGATCGGCCTGGGACACGGAAAGCTCGTCGCGACACTCGCTTGCGTGGGAACGTTTGCAAATGCCGGACTCATCACGATCCTCATCCCCTCTTTGGGTACGGAGGGCGCCGCATGGGCAACCACCGTGACAACTACTCTCGTCACGCTCACACTCCTCGTTTTCACGAGGCGTTTCGTCGCGCTTTCATTCTTTTTTTCCGCCGGAGCAAAAACACTTCTTGCCGGCGCGCTCCTCTTTGCCGGCACCATCATTTTTCCATCAAACTCAATATTCTTCATCCTCCCGGCGCTCCTCCTCGGTGCGGGATACATCGCGCTCCTTTTCCTCTTTGGTGTTCTCACGGCAAAAGATACCGAGAATTTTCTCTCAGTATTTAGAGGAAAAAGAAATTCTTAAAAACTTTTTTAGAAATTCTCTTTAAAGCTCATCTCAAAATGTAGCGAGCTTACGCGATCGCGTAAGCTCGCTACATTTTCTTTTCGGAGGATAATACTATGTTATGCAAATTACCATGAAATTTTCTATACAGGCACGCCGAGACCGAAAAAAATAATTTTTTCTCGTTTGCTCCGATAGAGAGGAGCATGTGAAAAAAATTATTTTTCTCGGTCGAGGCAACTCAGAAGAGAGAAGGGATTTATTTGACTTTGTATTACCGGCGGAAAACGTAGAGACGCCCCGATGTATCGGGGCGTCTCTACCGACGCATCAGGAAAACACTCACCCGCCCGCTTGTTATGCGATCGAGAATCGGGCGTCCGTTTATTTCCGTCGCTTCGTCGTAACTTTTCGTTTTCTTGCGAATCAAAAATACCGGCCCCGTTCCATCGGGAAAACCTTTTTGTTCCCATCGTACCAATTCTTTCCCCTCAATGTGAAGCGGAAACGCGAGCGCCTTATGAAAACGCTTTCGATAATTCCGCATCCCGATGAGGTGCGCCGTTTCACCCGGAGAAATATATCGGGACATGAATGCAGAAAGCGGTTCCACTTCGCCCAAAATGGCTGTATCGCCGTTACTCCGCTTCCCGCTCTGGAAAAGGTCGTATTCCTTTTTCAAAAAAACGCCATTTGACACAACGAGCCCGAGGAGGAGCAAGACGAACCCCCACAGAAACATTCTCCTTCGTTCTTCAAAAAACTTTCCCCATGCAACCAAGAGCACGAAGGGAATGAACGCTCCCGCCAAATAATAGCGCATGGCGACTTCGTTGGCGACCGGAATGATGAGGAGGAAGAGAAATATCGAATAGGTGAGCACCGACACCAACAGGAACCGCCTTTTCGGATCTCGCTCTCGCCATGCGAAATATCCGAGGAGAAGAAAGCCGCCGACCGTAAATATGATCTCGACAATCGCATGTGCCGTATCAACCGGATGCTTCCATGGTTTCTTTTTGACAGTGGATATGAACCGATCACAGGCATCGGAATGCCCGAGCGCGGAAACGATATAGGCGTTCGAGCGCACTTCGCACATCGCCGCCTGTCCCGCTCTTGTCAGATACGATCTCCCGCCTCCGGTCTCGCTGTTGAACGCCTTCAAGAACGCTTCCGTATTCGCGTAATTGCTCTTCATCTCATACATGATTTGCGGAATATTGAATACGATTGCAACCAAAAGAACCAAAGCCGCCGCCAATTTCGGAAGCGACCGCCGAATGATGAGGTATCCGAAAAGGAGCGCGGTGAGAAACGGGAGAAGAATCAAAAGGAATGTGTGAAGCTGAACGCCAACTCCGATCGCAATGCCGAGAAGTATCGCCCATTCATATCGCCATTTTGAATCCTTCTCAAAAAACGATTGCGCCGCAAGAAGGAAGAGCGCCGTAAAAAACGGCATGGAATTGGGATTCCACGCAAAGTGTCCGTACCACACCATAAATCCCGAGAGAGCCGTAAAGAATGCGGCGAACAATCCCCATTTCCGCCCAAACATCCGCGTGATCAGAAGAAAAAAAAGCGGGATGGCGCCAATCGAAAACAAAAGGTCCGGATAAGCGAGTGTGTCCGCTCGAAATCCGAATATGAGTCCCGAAACATACTGAAAGTAGTGCGTAATGGGTCCGAGCCGAAATTCCGTCCCGCCGGCAAGCGGTCCCAAGAGCGGAATCTCGCCCCGCGTCATATCAA
>JAYRSG010000156.1:0-12148 GCA_041920175.1 Candidatus Moraniibacteriota bacterium
AACGCCAGTCCGAAACACAGGGCGAGGAGGAGCACGATGGTGGCGCCTGTCGGGATATTGAGAAAAAAGGAGAGAGCAATCCCGAAGAGAACCGAGAGGAGAGCAAAGACGCCGGAAAAGACCAGTGTCCCCGTGAAGTTCTTCGCCACTTGAAGCGCCGAGACGGCCGGGAAAATAAGGAGCGCCGAGACGAGCATCACGCCCACCACCTTGATCGAGAGAACGACCGTGAGCGCGGTCAAAACGGCGAGTATCATATCGATACGGTCGGTTCGAACGCCCGTCGTTTTGGCGTATTCTTCGTCGAAGGTTGCCGAAAAAATATCCCAATAGAAAAAAGCAAGCGTCCCCAAGACGACAAAAGAGAGCGCGACGGAAAACACGACTTCCGCCGAATTGATGGCGAGGATATTGCCGAAAAGAAAGCTAAAGAGATCAACATTAAAACCGCTCGAGAGACTCGCGAGGATAACCCCGATCGCTATACCGAGCGCCGACACGACGCCGATCGCCGCATCACCATAGAGCTTTGCTTTTTTCGAGAGGAAGAGAATGAAATACGAGGCGAGAACCACGACCGGCACCGCGACGAATATCGGCGTCGCCCCGAGAAAAAGCCCGAGCGCGACCGCGCCGAATGACACATGCGAAAGTCCGTCGCCGATAAGCGACATCTTGCGCAACACAAGAAAGGTGCCGAGGAGCGCGCAGGTCACCGCGACAAAGGTACCCGCCACCAGCGCCTTCTGCACAAAGCCGTACTGCAAAAACGAAACGAAGTCCGAAGAAAAGAAGCTATTCATGCTCGTGAAAATAGTGGATGTGGTACTGCTTCTCGGTATCGCGATACTCTCCACGCGCGAAAAATTCCCGCGTCTCTCCAAAATAGATCACCGACTGATCGAGGTAGAGAATTTTGTTCGCGTACTTTTCGATGTAGGTCGTATCGTGAGTCACGAAAAGAATCGTAACCCGCTTCTCGCGATTGAGTTTTTCGAGGAGTTGGAAGAAGTCGTCGCGCGAACGCGGATCGAGCGCCGTCGAGGGCTCGTCGAAAATAAGGAGTCTCGGCTCCTGAACCAGTGCCCGAGCCAACACGACGCGCTGATGTTCTCCGCCGGAAAGATCGGAAAAGGTCTTCTCTCGAAGATTCCCAATATCGAGTTCATCGAGCGCCACACGAACTTTTTCTCGATCATCCGATCCGATACGCTTCGGAAATCGCTTTCCGGAGAGGAGACCGAGGAGCACCACTTCTTCGACGGTGACCGGAAAAAGCGGATTCGCCGTAAAAGTTTTTTGCGGCACATAACCGATCCCGCAACACGCCGTCCCGCATCCGGGCGCGCCGTCAAAGAGCCTGATCGTTCCCAAAGAAGGCGCAAGAAGTCCGAGCATCACCCGCACCAGGGTCGTTTTCCCCGCTCCATTGGGTCCCGCGATTCCCACAAAGTCTCCCTCGGAAACCGCGAACGAAACATCGTCAAGCACGACGCTCTTCCCATACTTCACCGTCACGTTTTTTACGTCAACCAGAGGCATAGAGAAGGATGCTCAATCTGCCACCAAGCGAATTAAAAATTCTACCAGATTACTCTGAAGACTTCTATCATGCACGCCGAGACCGTAAAAAATAATTTTTCTCTAGTTTGCTCCGATAGAGAGGAGCATGTGAGAAAAAATATTTTTTGCGGTCGAGGCAATTCTCAAGGTAGCAGAGATTAGGGTAAGTTGGTATTATTCCGGCATTCCAATCCTCTCGTCAGTTTTTTTCGATTCTCTTCCATGATGGAAAGAAAAGTTACATTCCCATTATAATCCTCTTTCGAAATATTGTGCGCGGCGTTCAGGGGGAGAAGTTCGGCGCCCGCTTCCCGCGCAATCGTCTCGGCGATTTTCGGACTTGTAAGTTCTTCGTAAAAAATAAAACGGATGTTATCGCTCCTCACCCGCTCCACAAGCATCGCAAGATCCTTCGCCGACGGCTCGGCATCGGGAGAGAACCCCTGCGCCGCGCTGTACTGAAGACCATATCGGCGCGCGAGATATCCGAACGCGTAGTGTCCGCCATAGACGATTCTTTTCGTCATGCACGATTCAAGGCTCGCCCGGTACGACCTATCAAGCGCCGAAAGCCTCTCGCGATAGAGAGTGGCGTTTTCCCGATATCGGTTCGCGTATTCCGGATCGACTTCCGAAAATACTTCCGCGATTGTACCAACCATCAACGTGGCATTTTCAAAGTCTAGCCAGATATGGGGGTCAACGCCGCCATTATGATATTCGTCTTTCGATTCATCATAGTGATCAGCTTCTTCCTCCTTTGTCGGTTCAATACCAACGCTTGCGTCAACAACTTTTATGTCTTTTTCAGCGCCTTCAATAATGTCATGCGCCCACGGCTCCATAAATTCGCCGGTATAGACAAACACATCCGCCCGATGAATCCGCGCGATATCGCCCGGTGTCGGCTCGAACGCATGCGCCTCCACTCCGGGCGGCAACAAAAGCGAAACAGCCACTCGGTCCCCGCCGACTTCCTTTACAAAATCGTAGAGAGGAAAGAGCGTCGTCACCACCGAGAGTTTCCCGTCTTGTTTCAAATCGGAAGTTCTTTCCGTTTTATACAACACAAAAAACATCCCCACACCAAGAATCCCCGCAAGAACCGAAAAAAAAACGAACCGCTTCATATAACTTTCGTGGATGTGGCGTATTTAGAACTTAAAACTTGGTATTGAAAAACCCAGCCCGTCATACCCGTCCCGCCGCGGCGGGAGGTATCCAGGTTCCACTCGCCTTCAGGAAGCGCACTACAAACTTTGTTCGTAAAGTGGTTATATTCGGCAAGTGGTGACTGGATTCCCGTTTTCACGGGAATGACGATAAAGAGAATGAGTGCGTAAGATGAGTGTATAAAAAGAACGATAACATCTTACATCAACATTATAACACCGTAGCCTTCAAATCTTATCCTCAAAATATTCACAGAAAACACCGTCTTGCATTTTCTTCCGTCACGCGTTCGACTTCTTCAAATGAAGTACCTTTTATTTCTGAAATTTTTTTGGCAACCTCGACCACATATGCCGGCTCATTGCGTGTTCCGCGATACGCTTGCGGCGCGAGATACGGGCAGTCCGTCTCGGTCAAGATTCGCGAGAGCGGAATGATTTTGAGACTCTCGCGGATATCGTTCTTGGTTCCTTGTAAAATTTTCTTCACCGGATAGGTAATATTCCCCGCAAAAGAAAAAAAGAGATTCTGGATTTCGAGAAATTTTTCCGTCATCTCCCGATCGCCCTGATAGCCGTGGAGAATAAAACAAGAAAATGGTGATTGACCGTTGAAAGTTGGTTGGAGGATGTTGAAGACTTCTTCGTACGCGTCGCGAGAATGGATAACGACCGGAAGGTCAAACTCCCGCGCCAATTCGATCTGAACAAGAAACCCTTCTTTTTGCAACGCTTTCTGCTCATCCGGAATCGCCGCTCCTCTCCCGAAAAAATCCAACCCGCACTCCCCCACCGCCACTATTCTTTCCCTATTTCCCACAATAATCTCCCGAATCATTTCCTCGAATTTTGAATTTTGAATTTTGAATTTTTCATTGTACTCATGCGGATGAATCCCCACCGTCGCAAAAACATTTCCGTATTTTTTCGCCGCTTTCACCGCCGCCGAACTTTCCGCAACACTCGTCCCTACGGTAATAATTTTCGAAACTCCCGCTCCCAAAGCGCGCCGAACCATCTCGTCCCGATCGACATCAAACTGCGAATCATGAATATGGGAATGGGTATCAATCATACGGCAGAATTCCGAGCAACGTACACAAAAGCCGGCGGGACATTGGCGGGCGTGAAATCGACGGAGACTTCTTTGAAGAATGTTTTGAGGAGTTTTTTGGACGCGAGCGAGTACTGAAACTGTACGAAAATTCCTCCCGGCGCAAGCACTTCCTTCACCGCTCCAAGAATATTTCGCACCGCCTCCCGATCAATAACCGCGAGCGGGAGTCCCGACACCACTACATCCGCCTTCTGACCATCCAGAACACGCGAAAGTTCTTCCGCCGAAACGCATTCAACGCGAAGCCGCGCGTCGCCTATTTTCCGAAGCATCACACAAAACGTTTCATTCGATTCCACAACAATAAGCCGCCCATCCGGATGAAGTCTCTTGAGAATCTCTTTGGTAAGGGGTCCCGTCCCGGGTCCCAACTCCATCACGAGCCGCGCCGAATCAAAGTCAACCTTCGAGAGCATCTTCCGCACCAAAAACGGCGAGCTGGGCACCACCGACCCCACCTCCCGCCAGTTCTTCGAAAATTGTTTCAAAAAGACCGATGAGGACATAGAAAAAGTCAAAAGCTCACAATCCCAGCCCTCCTTTGCAAGGAGGGGAGCGGGGTGGTTTCTTGTTCACGGAGACATCTCTCAATTTCCAATATGACGCCTTCGATATTTTGATTAATGTCTCCGTTCCAAAATCGCAAAACCTTCATACCGAATTCTTCCAAATACCGAGTTCTGTCGTTGTCGTACTGTTTTCCTTCGAGTTCTCCATGTTGCCATCCGTCAATTTCAACAATGAGCCGCCGTTCAGGACAATAGAAATCAACAACATATGATCCAAAGGAATATTGCCGACGAAATTTATATCCAAGCTGGCTCTTCCGGAGCCTCGACCACAGAATAATTTCGTGATACGTTGCATCATTTCGCAATTCCTTTCGTCTCGCCTTGAGAGGTTTTCTATTGCGAAGCTTTTCAGAAATCATAGTATTTTTTACCACCCCTCCTTTGCAAGGAGGGGACGGGGGTGGTTCCGCTTCTTGACTCTCGTTTGAAACTAGAAACCCCTCCGTCCCGAGTACGGGACACCTCCCCTTGCAAAGGGGAGGAGGCAAACAAAATATTTTAAACAATTCTCTGAAACAAAATTCCGCTCTTTCGCTCCGCAAGCATTGTTTGAATTTTTTTCGATGTTTCCGGCAGGAAAGGCGTCAAAAAATACGCGATGCGATCGAGATCCTCGAGGAGCTTTTTCATCACGGTTTTGAAGTGTTTCGGGTTCGTCTTCGCGAGTTCCCACGGCTTTTCGTCTTCGATATACTTATTGTCTTCGCGAATAAGATTCCAAATATATTCCAACCCCTCGCTCAACCGATAGTTTTCCAAAAATTCGATAAATTCTTTCGGAAATGTTTCATTCGTCATTCGTAATTCGTCATTTGTAATTTTCTCGGCAAGCTTGAGAATTCGGCTCACCAAATTCCCGAGTCCGTTCGCCAGATCGGCATTGTATTTTTCGGTAAATTTTTCCCACGACACATCACCGTCATTCGAAAACGGAAGCGCCGAAAGAAGGAGATACCGCGTCCCGTCAACGCCGTATTTTTTCACGAGATCAACGGGATCAATAATGTTCCCGATTGACTTCGACATTTTCTGTCCGTTCACCGTGAGATATTCATGCGCATAGATGGTTGTCGGGAGAGGAAGATTTGCCGAGAGAAGCATTGCCGGCCAGTAGACGGCGTGAAATCGCAAAATCCCCTTCCCAATCACATGCACGCGTTCACCGTCGCTCGCCCAAAACTTTTCATAGAGTTTGTCGTCACTCGCAAAGTCAAGCGCAGTAATATAGTTCGACAAAGCATCGACCCACACATACATAATCTGCGACGGATCGTCCGGCACCGGCACACCCCAACCCTTCGCGCGCGCGACCGACCGCGAAATGGAAAAATCCTCGAGTCCCATCAAAATAAAGGACAACACTTCATTTTTCCGAAATTCCGGCACAATGCGCAACTCGCCACTCTCTGTTTTTTGTTTCAAAATATCCGCATACGCCGAGAGCCGAAAAAAATAATTCTCTTCTTCCACACGCTCCGGCTCTTTTTGATGATCCGGACATTTTCCATTGACGAGATCTTTTGGAAGTTTGTATTCCTCGCACCCAACACAATAGAGTCCGGAATATTTTTTGATGTACACATCTTCCGGTTTGAAAGCGCGCCACAATTTTCCCGCCCCATCGAAGTGTCGTTTCTCCGTCGTACGAATGAAGTCATCAAACGAGAGGTTGAGGGTCGATCGCAAATTCTTCCACTCGGGCACAATGTCATCAATAAATTCCTTCGTCTCCATTCCCGCTTTCTCCGCCGCCTGCACATTCTTCAAACTATTTTCATCCGAACCCGTGAGAAAATACACATCCTCCCCGCGCGCACGATGAAATCGCGCCACCGTATCCGTAAGCACCTTTTCGAGCGCATGCCCCACATGCGGCCTTGCATTCACATAATCAATGGCAGTGGTGATGTAAAATGGTTTTTCCATATCCTTTTCTATATAAACTCAACTAACCGATTGCCCCAGAAAGAAAAAAGAGCATAGAGAATGCTCCGAAACAGAGAATCAATATCGGTACTGAGAAAAACAATGTGACAGTATTAAGTCTTACCATTTTCCCCTTCGCAATATTTCTCGCGGCAAATACCAGCGATGCCAAAGAACTCACCATGCCAAAAAACTCAAGTACGAGAAATGGAAAAAGTGATGAAAAACTGAACAAGTCTTCAAAAACACTCAATGAGTACACAGTAGTCAAGAGTCCCCATGAAATATCGAGAAACAAAAATCCAAGATATGGACTCTTCTCGTCCATCCTGAAAAAATCTATAACTGCCATTATCAACGAAACAAAGGAGCTTAACAAGATTAATCCGAGCATTGCATAAAGACCGACTTCGGAAAGAATATTGGGAATAATAAGGAAGAAAAACAGCAAAGCGCAAAGGAATGAAAAATAAAAAAGGTAAGTCGGTAAAGATGAAACAAAACCCTCTTCAGAAAAAAACTTTCTCTGATCCAACATAAGTATGATCCTTACTTATTAACCCGTTAACTCGTGAACATTTTAACCCACCAACCCGCTAATCCCACCCACCATCACCACAAACTCTCCCCTAACTTTTCCGGGATTATTTTTGTAATACTCCAGCACTTCGAGAACGCTCCCGCGGCAGATTTCTTCGAAGAGCTTGGTGAGCTCTCGCCCGATAATAATATGTTTTTCGGGCGCGAGTGTCGAGAGGAGCTCGAGGTTTTTGACGACGCGATAGGGCGATTCGTAATAGACAACCGGTATTGTTGATTCGGCGACGGCGCGAAAAAACGTCTCTCTCCCCTTCTTGTGCGGCGGGAATCCTTTGAAAACAAATTCTTGCGTATTCACCCCGGCAACCGAGAGGAACGCACCCAAAGCCGACGGTCCCGGGACAGGTGAGACGCGGAAGCCGCCTTGAATCACCCTCTCCACCACCTCATTCCCCGGATCGGAAATACCCGGCGTCCCGGCATCGGTCGAGAGTGCCACATTTTTTCCCGCTTCCAATATTTCAAGAACCCGCCGAATCTTCAGATCCGCCGCACGCTGCGGAATCGCGAGGAGTGGCTTCGAAATGCCGTGTTTGAAAAACAATTTCTTCGCCACTCGCGTATCTTCGCACACGATCAGATCGCACTCGTTCAAAACGCGAAGCGCGCGAAGCGTGATATCCTCCATATTCCCAATCGGCGTCGCCACGACAAAAAGCGTTCCCGATTCGGAATTTTTTTCATCGTCAATTTGAATTTCTTCTTCATCGTTCATAAAATGTTTTCGTTTCCTCCTCCCCCTTTGCAAGGGCTCCGATACATCGGAGGGGACGGAGGGGTTTCAAGCCAAAGCCACAAACCGGAACCACCCCCTGCCCCCTCCTTGCAAAGGAGGGGAGGAAAAAGAATACATTCCCCATTTCCTGTTCATTGTTCCCTGTTCATTGCTCATTGTTTCCCTTCTTATTTCCCAAAAATTCTTCCGTAAAAACCGAAAGCGCGGCGGCAGAAGGGACGGCGATGAGTATCCCGGCGACACCCGCAAGTTTCGCGCCGACAAGAAGCGCGAGCACCACCGCAACGGGATTGAGTCCCACCGCCTTCCGCATTACCTGCGGCACGACAATATGATTTTGAATCTGCTGAATCGCGACATAGAGAAGGACGACACCCGCGCCGAGCCACGGCGAAATAAAGAAGCCGAGAATTGCCGCGGGAATCGCCGCCATCGTGGGACCGGCATAGGGAATCATCTCGAGGAGCCCTCCCAAGAGCGCCAAGAGAAGCGCCGAAGGAATACCGAGCGCCGAGAGCCCGATGAAATAGAGCGAGAAGGCGCTCGTCATAACGAGAAGTTGCCCAAACATCCACTGACCAATCTTGTCCTGGATGCGACGAGAGAAGTAGAGAACGCGCTCTTCATATTCTGCGGGTGTCACCGTCCGAAGCACCTTGTCAATGCCGCGCCGTTCGAACGACATATAGAGCGAGAGAAAGAAAATGACCACCGCCGAGAAAATTCCGCGAAACACGCCAACGGTTGTGGAAAAAATTCCCGGCGTTTCCCCGTCGCCCGAAAGAAGCGAATCCGATCCGATCGACATATCGTGAGACTTGAAAAACGACTCGACATCCTTCAAAAGAAACGAGAATTGATCGAGAAATGCTGGCGCGCCCGTCGAAAGATCCTTCATTTCACGCGAGAGCGCGGGGATGACGAGCGAAATAACCGTCGCGAGAAGACCAACGATGACCGCGTACACGAAAAGCACGCCGAGCGTTCGCGGAATACGAAATGATTCGAGCCGCTCGATTGCCGGCGCGACGGACGCGGTAATAATAATCGCCACGAAGAAAATAACGAGAATATCACGAATAAGGTACAGAAAAAACAAGGCGATAACCGCCATGACGCCATGAAACAAAATCTTCGTCCACGCCTCAATATACTGTTCTTTGGTCATAACGTGAGCATCTTCTCCAATTTTTTGACGGATTTCTGCGGACCGATGATGGCAAGGTTCAAGCGCTCGGGTCGGAAAATCATTTTCGCAACGCGCCGTACATCCTCACTGGTTACCGCGTCAATCTTTCCACTCCTTTCTTCCGGAAGCGCGATTTCACCCTTGAGCGCTTCCTGGTCCACGAGAAAACTCACGATATCGTCCGACGACTCAAGATGCATCGCCATACTCCCCTTGATATGCTCCTTCGCCTTCAAGAGTTCCTTCTCCGGCGCGAGTTCCGTCACGATTCGTCGGTACTCGTCGAGAATGACCGCGACCGTTTTCTCAAGATTGCCGTGTTCAACCCCGCATTGGGTCGCCAAATACCCCGCATCGTGATACATATCCGTCCCGGTATGGACGCTATAGGCCAAACCCCGCCGTTCCCGAACCGCCATAAAGAGTCGGCTCGACATTCCACCTCCCAAGATCGTTGAGAGAACGGCGAGCGCGTAACGATCCTCGTGATAAAAATCAAACGCGCGGACGCCCACAATGAAATGCGTTTGATCGGTTTTTTTGTTCTGAAGAAACACGGCGGGCGCTTTCTGCTTCTCGACAATTCCCTTCCGTTCGGGATTCTTTCCGACGCGCATCCCAGCAAAATCACGCTCGATCATTCCCTTCGCCCACGCGACATCGAAGTTTCCCGCAATGCCAACAACGACATTGGACGCAACATAGGCGCGATCGAGATACCGAATGAAATCTGCGCGTTTGAAACCTTTGATATTCTCTCGCGTCCCGATAATATCGCGCCCCAACGGATGATCTCCATAGAGAAGGAGCTCGAAAAGATCGCCGATGTGTCGTACCGGCGTATCCTCGTACATGTTAAGCTCTTGCAAAATCGGCCCTCGCTCCCGATCGATTTCTTCGACGGGAAGCTTTGAATTGAGGAAAATATCGCTCACGATATCGAGCGCCATTTCGGTATGTTTCGCGTCGACCTTGGCATAATACGCCGTTCTATCCTTGGACGTAAACGCATTGTATTCGCCGCCCACCCCATCGAGCTCCTCACTGATCGCGAGCGCCGTCGGCCGCTTTTTTGTCCCTTTAAAAAACATGTGTTCCAAAAAGTGCGAAAGACCATTCTCTTTCTTGGTCTCATACCGCGACCCCGTCGCCGTCGTGATGAGCACCGTCACCGTCTGCGCTTCTTTCATCGGCGCCAAAATCACCCGGAGCCCGTTCGGCAATGTCAATTTTTCGTAATGCATACAACAAACAGAATTAAGAATGAGGAATCAGAAATGAAGCCTTTCTATCCGACTTTTATGAATTTGTTTGAAGTTTTTTTCCGACACGACCGAGCGACCGAGACGTTTTTCGAGCTGTTTCCTGGCGCCACCGGCGATGGCGCCACCGGCTTTGGCATCGCTTTTGAGTTTCGGCAAACCCCGAGAGTTTTCCGTTCGATGAATTTCCGTCGTCGATCGCTCGCCCAGCATCGAGAAAATCAATTCGAAGTCATCCATATGATCGCGCAAATTCTCGCGTTTCAATCCTTTCAGTTTCTTGTATTGCCCGGGTGTCACCCCGAAGGTTGCCTTGGAAATTTCCGCCGTCAAAATTTCATAGTCTCGTTGCTCTCGCACGCCGCGATTCTTCCACTCATCCGTAAGCTCCTCGCGAATCGCGATACCGCGCATGCGTTTCTCGATCCAGTCTTCCGAATATCCTTTCAATTTGTAGAGCATGCGGGTGCGCTTGGTCGCGAGTTCCGGATTCTCTATTTCTTGCACTCGTTCATAGCCGACTCTCGCAAGCCACCGCTTAAATGGTTCTGCCTTGGGCGAGGGAATAGATTGAATGATACGAAAGATACCCTCGGTATTGGCGCAGTCGGTTTCATATTTTTTCCCATCGGATGACTCTAATTTCAGTTGTCGACAAAGTGTCGACAACTGAATCCCATCTTCACTCTGCACACGAATCTTCATTTTAAACCAGTAATCGCGAGAATTAACGCTATCGGTTAACGCCTGCACAATATCAACCACCGAAAACCACCACTCACCCTCATGGAGTATTTTTCGAATTTCCTTCTTCTGAAACAAAGCAACCTGTGTTGTTTCCATAAAGTTTTCGTTCAGGACAATAATTAAAGCAACAACATCAGTTTACCTTATCGTGCATATTTTGTAAACACATCGAAATACTCACAAAAAACCTCATCGCAAGTGCTCCCACAAATATTCCCCGAGGTCGGCGAGAGAGACGCGCTCTTGTTTCATCGTGTCGCGGTCGCGAACGGTTACGGTGCCGTCATCGAGCGTCTGAAAGTCGATCGTCACGCAGTAGGGTGTCCCGATTTCGTCTTGCCGACGGTAGCGCTTCCCGACATTGCCGTTGTCGTCGAATTCACAGACGACGTCTTTTTTGAGAATATCAAACACTTCGCGCGCCTTCGCGACGAGCTCCGGCTTATTCTTCATGAGCGGAAACACCGCCACCTTGACCGGCGCGATCGCCTTGGCGAAACGAAGTACGGTGCGCGATTCCTCTTTTCCTGACTCACTTGGAAGCGCCTCCTCATCATATGCCGAGAGGAGAATCGCGAGGAGACCGCGATCCGATCCAAATGCCGGTTCAATGACGTGTGGCGTGATTTTTTCTTTCGTCTCTGGATCCTGCCACGTCATATCCCGATCGGAAAATTTCGCGTGTCGGTTGAGATCATAATCCGTCCGATACGCCAATCCGAAAAGTTCTTTGCGTCCAAAGGGGTAATCAAACTCAAAATCCACCGTGCGCTCGGAGTAATGCGCTCGTTCTCCGTCGGGAATATCAATCGGGTGCACGCGATCCATATCCATGCCGACCGACCGCATCCACGCATGCATTTCGCCCTGCCAATAGGCAAAAAGCTCTTTCCAATCCCGTTTCTTGGGATCGAAGAAATACTCGAATTCCATAAGATCGAATTCGCGCGTGCGAAAAATGAAATTGCCCGGCGTGATTTCATTTCGGAACGCCTTCCCGATTTGCGCGATACCGAAAGGCAACCGCTTCCGCGAAACGCCGGCGACAAGAGGAAAATCCACAAACATCGCCTGCGCCGTCTCGGGACGAAGGTAGGCAATATTCGCCGTATCCTCGGCCGGACCGATGAACGTTTTGAACATGAGATTGAAGAGCGTCGGATGCGACCAGTCATGCGCCTCGCAGTGCGGACACGGAATCGTCCGGAGCGCGCCGAAAATTTTCTCGGCGAGTTTCTCGATATCATGCTCGTATTTCTGCGTC
>JAYRSG010000157.1:0-6175 GCA_041920175.1 Candidatus Moraniibacteriota bacterium
CCGGTACGGCATACGCGTATCGAGATGCAATCAAAGAAACAGCGACGGCGGTTTCGAAGGGGTTTGGACAACTCTTACAACAAATGAAAATCATTACCGGGCTTGAGGACTTTCATGGAACTCCGGTTTCGATTGCGGGAGCGGTGGAGGAAGTTGCGAATACAGCAAATTTGAAATCGGAAATCTCTTCTGTTGTAAATGCTCCTTTGACTATTGAGGGGACGGAAGCAGTGGGGAAAATAGCTGGTGAAAGTGTGAAAATGCTCTCGATAGAAGCGGGAAGCTCTATTGAGGGAGCCATGATAAAGAGCGGTATTGATCCGGGCGATACACACCGCGCATTCCTTGCGTTTTTGAAGGAAATGAAAGATGGCGGATATCCAAAAATGGAATCCATGGAAAAGGTTCTTCAAGGAAAAATGATGCCGGGAGATAGGGTGTTCGTTGTCCCGACCGGTAATGCGGAGACGCCGATCAGAATTGTGGGAATAGACAGGATGGCGGACAAATTTTCAGTTCTTCAGCCAATCCATGCTCCTGGAACCGAAGCGATATGGAAAGAACTTTCGAATATGCCAAGCGTGCCGGACACCTCACTTACAACTCCTCCAGATATGTTCGGGGACGAGCGACCGGATGTGCTTCCGAATCAAGCCGTTGCTCGAGCGGTGCTTGAAGGAAATGCGATTGAAGCGGCTTCGGCTCATCCCGAACCTATTCCTCCCACACCGGAAACTGTATATGTCCCATCTTCTTCTCCCGAACCGCCGGATGCGTTTGATCGGTATGGAACCGCCGCAAAAGTTATTCCTCCCGTTGCCGGGTTGGCTGCCGCCGGAATCGCCGGAAAAATTGTTCGTGATGGAATAAAGCTGAACGAGAAAAAACGAAGTAAAGAAGAGAAAAAAGGAGTAGAAGAATCGAATTCGGAATGGCAGGTAATCCAGAAGAAAGCTCTTGAAGTGCTTTCACAAGTGGCTTCCTTGACAGAAATTTCTGTGGATCGGAGAGGCGTGCTGTGGGACTTACGAGAAAGTTATGGTTTATATTCGGAACAAAGACCACCGGACGGTGTTTTTGAGGATACAAGGAAGAAAATTACGACAGTTATTTTTGGTTCTGAGGATGTTCCGGAAGATGTTTTGGATAATATGTTTTTGGCAGTGGCGCAACGGGGAATTGGCGAACCCGAAAATAAAAATTTGGAAGAAATACGAACGGGTATTAAGAATGGGTATTCTGTGTTCCAAGTTCTTTTTGGAAGAACGGGCGAGCGCTTGCCGGCGGGAAAAATTACCGGATTGAGTGTTCGGGATGTGATTCGTCTTTTTACGGAACGTTTTCTTACTGGGAAAGTTCCTGAAGAACTCAAGGATTCTTCCGTATGATTCCGTATCTTTATTTTTCATTCCCTGCCTGTCGGCAGGCATGGTGAATTTTTCACTTTTAATTCTCTCTCTTATGCCTCTCTCCATCGAACAACTGAAAGCCGATCTCGTGAAAGAATTCGGGTTGGAAAGTTTGCCGCCCGAGAAACAGCAGGAGCTCTTGGATCTCATGACCGAGACGGTGATGAAGCAGATCTTTCTCTCGCTTGGCGAAAAGATGGGTGACGAGGGCGCGGATGAATTCGACGCGATTTTGAAAGAGGGCGATCAGGCGAAAATAGAAGCGTGTATCAAGCGATATGTGCCGGATCCGGAGAAGTTTGTCGCGGAAATTGTCGCCGAGTTTCGCGATGCCGTGAAGAATGGCGGGATTCCGAAAGAGTAGTTGGTTTTCTGGTTGTCTTGTTGTTTGGTTTTTTTGTATCTTGGATTTTTCAGTATGTACGATATCATCATCAAAAACGGCATGATCCTCGACGGGACGGGCGCGCGCGAGTTCGCGGGCGATGTCGGCGTCAAGGAGGGCATGATTACGGATATCGGGAACCTCAATGGCGAGCGCGCGGAGAAGGTGATCGATGCGAAGGGGCACTATGTGGCGCCCGGCTTTGTGGATATCGACAATCATTCCGACACGCATTGGCAAATATTCTTGAATCCCGATCTCGAGAGTTTGATTCGTCAGGGGGTGACGACGATTGTCGGCGGGAATTGCGGGTCGTCGCTCGCTCCCCTGGTCGACAAGTCGATGCTCTCTTCCATTCAGAAATGGACGGATATTCGAAATCTCAATCTCAATTGGCTCTCGACGCGGGAATTTTTGGAGGAAATCGAACAGCGTCCGCTCTCGGTCAACTTCGCGACGCTCTTGGGACACGGAACGCTCCGGCGCGGGTTTGTGCATGATGAGTCGCGTCCGCTCCGGGCGGCAGAACTTTCCGGTATGGCGAAGATGCTCCGACACTCTCTCCGCGAGGGGTCGCTCGGAATGTCTCTGGGACTCGCCTATGTGCACGGGCGGCACGCGACGGAGCATGAGCTCTCGACTTTGGCGAGTGTCGTCGGAAAGTACGGCGGATTTTGCACGGCGCATCTCCGAAATGAGGGGAAGGAATTGCCGGAGGCGGTTTCGGAGGCGATCACCATGGCGCGGAGTTCCGGCGTGCGGCTCCACATCTCGCATCTGAAAGCGGTCGGGCGACGGCATTGGGAACAAATGGATCGCGCGCTCTACCTTCTCGAGGCGTCGGATTCCGAGGGGGTGGACGTGTCGTTTGATATCTATCCGTATCGTTCGACGGCGACCGTGCTCTATACCATACTTCCCACATGGGTGACGGACGGCGGAAAGAAAATGATGATGGAGCGGCTTCGCGACAAGTCTATCCGACTCGAAGCGATTCACGATCTCAAGGAGGAGCGCATTGACTATTCGTCCGCGTACATTTCCGTTTCGTCGCTCAACAAAATGATTATGCGGACGAACGTGCTCGATATGGCTCGCTCCCAAGGAAAGTTGCCGGAAGAAGTGATTTTTGACGTGCTTCTTGCCTCGGATGATCGGGCGATCGTGTCGCTCGACGCGCTCTCCGAAGACAATATCGAGAAAGGTTTGCGGCATCCGTTTTCCATCGTGAGTACCAATGGCACGGGGTATCCGCTCGCTCACGCGAAAACCGGCGAGGGTGTCCATCCGCGGTGTTTCGGCGCGTTCCCACGCGTTCTCTTCCGCTATGTCCGCGAGAAGCGACTCTTGGGCTGGGAAGAGGCGATACACAAAATGACCGGGAAGCCGGCGCAAAAAGCGGGACTGGTAAAGCGCGGCGCGATTGCGGTTGGGAATCACGCCGACATCGTTGTTATCAACCCGAACGAAGTGGAAGATCACGCGACCTCGGAAAATCCGTACCGGTATCCCTCCGGCATCCCGTTTGTTGTCGTGAACGGCAAACTCGCGGTCGATGAAGGCGAATATACCGGAAGGCGCTCGGGAGTCGTCCTCCGTCGCGAAGGCGGCTTCATGGAAAAGTTTTGGTAGAACATTCCGTATGACCGATCGATTTTCATTTCAGGGGAAGCGGGTGACGGTGTTTGGGCTCGGGAGTTCGGGAGGCGGGGTGGGAACCGTCCTTTTTTTAGTGCGCGCGGGAGTGACGGATATTCGGGTGACGGACGCGAAGAATGCGCATGAACTTGCCGATTCGGTCGCGAAAGTTGAACATTTGCCGGGCGTGCGGCTTTTTCTTGGCGAACACCGAAAGACGGATTTTACCGATGTCGATCTCGTCATTAAAAATCCGCGTATTCCGTGGAGCAACGAATATGTTCAAATGGCGCGGGACGCGAATGTGCCGGTCGAAATGGATTCGAGTATTTTTTTTGCGTTCTGCGAGAAGCCCATTATCGGTGTGACGGGTACCAAGGGAAAGACCACGACCGCGAGTTGTATCGCGCACCTTTTGAGAGTGGCAGGGAAGAATGTGCTTGAAGTCGGTGTCGGGGAGACGCCGGTCTTGTCGCTTGTTGAAAAGATTCCGGACTGCGATGTAGTCGTCTTTGAACTCTCGAGCTGGCGGCTCTCGGCGCTTGCAAATATTCAAAAGAGTCCGCACATTGCTGTTTTTACCAATTTTTATCCCGACCATTTGAATTATTATTCCTCGATGGAGGAATATTTTACCGACAAAGCGAATATCGTTCGGTTTCAAAATTCGGAAGATGTTTTTGTTTATAATGCCGAGAGTCCCGAGCTCCTCCGTGAGGCGGGACGAATTGTTTCTCGTCCCATTTTTTTTGCGCCGGACGATCGGGGAGGTGATGGTGTTTTTGTTCGTGAGGGCGATCTCGTGTGTCGAGAAGGGAAAACGGATTCGGTTTTCGCGTCGCTCTCGGATATTCGCGTCCCGGGGAAACACAATGTCGGAAATGTTTTGGCGGGCGTTGCGGCGGCGCGGGCGTTTGGCATTCCTTTCGAGACAATTGCAAAAGGACTCCTTTCTTTTTTCGGAGTCCGGCATCGCTTGGAATTCGTCGCCGAGAAAAGAAAAGCTCGGTGGTACAATGACTCCGCCGCGACGATTCCCGACGCGGCGATTGCCGGTATCAAATCCTTCGAAACGTCGCTCATTCTCCTTGCGGGCGGAAGCGACAAAAATCTCGACTTCGACGAATTCGGAAAAGCGATAGCGGAGTCGTGGAATGTGAAGGGAGCGGTTCTCTTTGCGGGCGATGCGACGGAGAAGCTCGTGGCGGCCGTCCGGAAACACGGCGGCGAGGCGAAATTCTTCGGCACCGTTTCCGGAATGAAAGAGGCGATCGAATGCGCGCTTTCTCACATCGAACCCAAAGACATTGTCCTCCTCTCTCCCGGCGCCGCGAGTTTCGGTCTCTTCAAAAACGAATTCGACCGCGGAAATCAGTTTCGGGAAATGGTGGGAAGGTTGTGATTTATTTTACGAAAAATAAAAAGCTAAAATAAAAAACTCTATGGATCCAAAACTCTCTGATCCCGGGGCGCATTTTCTTGAGAAGTCGAAATCGCTCCCGTTTCATGAATTGCCCAAGGACGCGCCGGCGACACTTGACGCGTTTCAGAGCGGCGCGAAGGATATTCCCGAAGCGCCGAAGGTTTCTCTGCCTTCTCCGGCGGAACGAGAAGCCGAGAAATACGGGACCATTACCTTTCGCGACGATTCGACGACACTCGCTGATTTGAAGGCGCGCTCTCTTTCGGGGAATCCGCTCATGGCGTTTTTCCAAAGGAAAGCTGAACGATATCCGGGGTTTTTTCGTTTCATTTCGCCGAAGCTCGCTTTTTGGATACTGGTGTTTGTCTTGATCGCTCTCCTCGCGAGTGCTGGAGTGTGGGCGGCTAATTGGTACGTGCGAAACGTAAAAGTGTTTCCGACGCTCTCCGTTCTTCCCGCGGCGCCGGATGTGGCGCTTGAAGTAAATATTAATCCCGATTCGAAAGAATACGCGCTCCTTGAAAAGCATGCGAGCGCATTTCCCGGATACAGACTCCTCAAGAAGTCACTCGATCCGGTCGGCGAAGGGAAGACGCTCTCAAAAGTGTTTCAAGATTCGTTCAAACACTTCGGTCTCGATTTCGAGGGTGATATCCGTCCCGTTCTCGGCGAGTCGGCCTTTGTTATTGTGTCCGATATGAGTCCCGTAGGCGAGAGTTTCCGGAAGACATCGGTTGCGCTCGGTCAATCGGTTTCTCAAAAAATTTCAAGACTGTTTTCTTCGGCGCCGCGAAAAATCGCTTTTTCCGGCGGATCCCCTCCGCTTTCTCGTCCCGAGGTTTTGGGCGATATGACGGTTCGCGGAATCGAGAACGATTTCGCGCCGACGAAGCCACTTGATTTTCTGGTTGCTTCGCCGGTGCAAAATCGTGAGAAGGCGCTTCAAACGCTCGAGAAGATGACAAAGAATCCGGAATTTGACATCGAGCGGAAGGAGTTTCAGGGGCTTTCCTATTTTAAAGTATCTCTGAAATCCGAAGAGCGGGAAAGCGCGCCCGACGATCTTTCGCGCTTCGTCCAATTTCGGACGCTCTATCACGCGCTGGTCGGGGGGAACTGGGTGTTTGGTTCGTCGGAAGAAGAAATGAAGCGCGTTCTCGAGCGGCAGGCGGCGCGGAGCGCGATGGAACTGTTTATGTTCGAGAAGCCGGTGGCGACGCTCGCCGACAATGCCGATTTCCGGTTGGTGCGGGACGAACTCGGGGGTCCGGCGATTTCGGAGGCGCTCGTTATCGGGTATTTCAATGTCGCTTCCGATTC
>JAYRSG010000158.1:0-2418 GCA_041920175.1 Candidatus Moraniibacteriota bacterium
GAAACTCGGCGGGAGTTTCGAGATCCTTTTCGTTGATGACGGTTCGCGAGACGGGACGCTCGAGAAGTGTCGCGCGCTCTCACCGCTCATTTTGATTTCGTTCCGACGAAACTTCGGACAGAGCGCGGCGTTTGATGCGGGGTTTAAGGCGGCGAAAGGCGACATCATTATCACGTTGGATGGCGATTTGCAGAATGATCCGGCGGATATCCCGCTCCTCCTCGCGAAGCTCGACGAGGGATTCGACGTCGTCTCGGGATGGCGCGTGAAACGGCAGGACTCGATCGAGAAAAAAATATTTTCTCGTGGCGCCAATCTTCTTCGGAAGATCCTGATTCGCGACAATATTCATGATTCGGGATGCAGTTTGAAGGCGTATCGTCGGGAATGTTTCGAACACTTCGATCTCTTTGGCGAGATGCACCGATTCATCCCGGCGCTCCTCGAAATTCGCGGTTTCCGCATCGCCGAAGTGCCGGTCTCTCACCATCCTCGTGTTCACGGCGTGACGAAATACAACTGGAAACGGAGCATCAAGGGCTTTGTCGATATGCTCGCTGTGTGGTTCTGGCGCAAATATTCCTATCGACCGGTCCACCTCTTCGGCGGGGCGGGATTCCTTCTCTCAATACTCGGTTCGGTGATCCTTCTCTGGATGTTTGTCGAGAAAGTGTTCTTGGGTGCCTCGCTCTCCGAGCGCATCTGGCCGATGATCGGGGTCTTCTTTCTTTTGGCGGGCATCCAGCTTTTTATCTTCGGTCTTATGAGCGATATGATCGTCCGATCGTACTATCGGAATCAGGGTACGATGAATTACGCGATAAAGTCTGTGACAGAAAGAAAATAATCAGTTAATCAGAAACGGGTATGAAACTCACATTTCTGGGGGCGGGGTATGTTGGGCTCGTGTCGGGGGCGTGTATGGCGGAAATCGGGCACAGCGTGGTGTGTGCGGATACGGATGCGAAGAAGATTGCCAAGTTGAAGCGGGGTGGGATTCCGATTTATGAGTTCGGGCTCGAAGAGTTGGTGAAAGAAAATGTGCGGCAGGGGCGGCTTTCTTTTACGACCGATATCGGGAAGGCGATTCGCGAGTCGGATGCGGTCTTTAACGGCGTCGGGACGCCGCCGGATCCGAAGACCGGGGAGGCGGACTTGCAATTTGTCTTCGCAGTTGCGGAGGCGTTCGGTAAGAATTTGAATGGCTACAAGGTGCTCGTCAATAAGTCGACGGTGCCGGTCGGGACGGCGGAGCGGGTGCGGGAAATTGTTGCCAAGTCGAGCGATGGCACGCAGGAATTCGACGTGGTGTCGAATCCGGAATTTCTCCGCGAGGGGACGGCGGTCAAGGATTTCCTCAACCCCGATCGCGTGATTGTGGGAACGGACTCGGAGCGGGCGTGGAGTGTCATGGAGCGGATTTATCGCCCCGTCGCGCGAGCCGGGCGCCCCATCATCCAGACGGATGTGAAGAGCGCCGAGATCATCAAATACGCCTCGAACGCGTTTCTCGCGACCAAGATTTCTTTCATCAACGAAATCGCGAATTTTTGCGCGCTCGTCGGTGGCAGTGCCAAGGAAGTGGCGCGCGGGATGGGCTTCGACAGTCGAATTGGATCGCGTTTTCTCTCGGCGGGAATCGGCTTTGGCGGGTCGTGCTTCCCCAAGGACGTGAAGGCGCTCCTCCATACGGGGAAGGAACATGGCTATGATTTCACCATCCTCGAAGCGGTGCGCGCGGCGAATGAAAAGCAAAAACTTCTTCCCCTTCAGTTTCTCAAGAAGTCGCTCAAAACTTTGAAGGGGAAGAAAATCACTTTGTGGGGTTTGTCGTTCAAGCCGCGGACCGACGATGTGCGCGAGGCGCCGGCACTCGTCATTATTGACGCGCTTCTCAAAGCGGGCGCCTCGGTTGTCGCCTTTGATCCCGTCGCGACCGAGAATGCAAAGCTTGCGCAGAAAAGTCATCCGCGTCTCCGCTACGCCCGCGATCAGTACGCGGCGACGGATGGCGCCGATGCCCTCGTCGTCGCAACCGAATGGGACGAATTCCGCACCGCCGACTTCGCCGATCTCGCGAAGCGTATGCGTGGCAATGTGATCATCGACGGCCGCAATATCTTCGAACGCGATGAGGCTGAGGCTGCGGGACTCACGTATTATGGAATCGGGGTATAAAAGTTTTAGAGAAGAAAAACTTTTAATCAGTAAAAATAAATGTATGAATATTGAAGGCGAAGTTTTCTTCCCGAAAACTGAAAAGAAGAAAGGTGTGAGTGATTTTGAAGCAGATAGTGGTTTGTCTGAGGAAAATCTTAAGAGTGAAGCAATATCTCTCCGGCGAGCTCATGAAGAAGAAGTAGCGTCTCTCCTTCGAAATCGAGAGCTACGAATTGAAAAAATAAGAGACGCGGAAAA
>JAYRSG010000159.1:0-7013 GCA_041920175.1 Candidatus Moraniibacteriota bacterium
GTCTTTCTCTATTCGCCACCTTATCTTTATGTGCAAAAGAACGAGGTTCAGGGAGTTTCGGCGAAAGCGGTCAATATCCCTGCGTCGAGATTTCAGGATGTCGCGCGTTGGTATATGAATACCAAGCGGGTGAGAAAATAAGAAATAGGGGACTTCTTCACTTTGCGCATTTCTTCGTCAAAACCTGCGCTACTCGTGCACCGTATAGTGCATACGATGAATTGTTTCCCAAACAATTCATTCCGTTGCTCAGTTTTTCCTCGAACTGCATCAAAGTGAAGAAGTCCTAAAATACCTGTATGATGGAAAAAATATCGGATCTTGATCCGTCGAATTTTCGAAACATGATTTCGGAGTCTCCTGGGCAGTTCAGGGTCGGGTTTGAGTTGGGGAAAAACGTTCCCATTGAAGGGAAGTTTACGTCGATAGAAATTTCCGGTATGGGCGGATCGGCATTGCCGGGGAATATTCTTCGAATTGCTCTTTCCGATCATTTTCGTCGCTTTAATGGAAAACGTCCAGTTTCTGTTTATCAAAACCGTTTCTATCGCCTTCCGCATGAAGCATACCAAGAGGGATGTCTTAATTTCATCTGTTCCTATTCCGGAAATACCGAAGAAACCGTTGCGGCATTTGAAGAGGCGATCGAGAACAAGCTTCCCTCGATCGGTATTTCCGCCGGTGGAAAAGTGGAAGCGATGTGTCGCGAGCACGGAATTCCCCATATCAAACTTCCGATACCGTTTCCGAATTTTCAGCCACGTGTCGGGACGGGATATTTTTTTGGAGCGATATTCGGCGTTTTGGTGAAGCTTGGCATGGTGGCGGATACGTGTGATGAGCTTGTCGCTGAATCGGAAGGGCTCCGTTTGGAAATGAGCGAATTGGAAAATCGCGGAAAAGAACTCTCTGAAAAATTTTATGGAAAAACTCCGGTTATTTATTCAAGTCCTCGGTATAAGGTGGTTGCAATGATTTGGAAAATAAAGATAAACGAGAATGCGAAAACGCCGGCGTTTTGGAATTTCTTTCCGGAGCTCAACCATAATGAAATGGTGGGGTTTACCAATCCGCAAGGGAAATTTTTTCTCTGTCTTTTGCGGGATTTCGATGATGATTCTCGAAATTTGAAGCGCTTTGATATCACAGCGCGTCTTTTGGAGAGCCGCGGCATCTCATCGGAAACGATCGATATGGGAGAGGGAAGCGTTTTTACCAAAATGTTTCGTATGATTCTCTTGGGCGACTGGGCATCCTATCATCTCGCTCTTTCATATGGCGTCGATCCGACACCGGTTGATATGGTGGAGGAATTGAAAAAACTTCTGGCGTAAGAAGGATATTGAATATTTCGTATGTCAGATTCATTCGATTTTGGAATCGGGGCATTGGTTTTCGTTTCGTACATTCTTATTGATGCACTCTACGCTCGGTACACACTTTCAGTTGTCAAGCTCAATGAGTGGAGTGCGGCGACGACGGGAGTTATTATTCACGCGTTTCTTGCTTTTGGCGTCATCAATTATACTCAAAACTTTCTTTACATTATTCCGCTTCTTTTGGGGTCGTGGGTTGGAACGTTTTTCTTTGTGAGGCGGGAGCGAGCGAATCGGGATCGATAACTCGGAGGGCGTGTGGCGGAATTGGTATACGCGTACGCTTCAGGAGCGTATGAACTTTGTTCTTGAGAGTTCGAGTCTCTCCACGCCCACATTGTTTGAAAATTGCAGGATTTCGATCTCGGTCGATGGTCGTTTCCCCGCGTTTTTCTTCTTCTTTTCGCGATTTTTTGCGCGATTTTTTTGGAGGATTTCTTATCTTCATGTTTTGTTTTTAATTTTTTTTCGTCTATTTTTATGTCAGACTCATCTTTTGTTTTCCCGTCGCTTCCCGGTTCGGAAGCGCCCGGCGCAACTACGCCGAAGCGACCGCATCGCTTCCCGAGGAGAAGGGGACCATTTGGGAACCAACCCGGCCAACCCGGCCAACCCAATCGGTTCGATCGGTCCAACCGATCCAATCAGTCGCCGGTTCGTCCGATGTCGGGCGGAGCGACAGCTCCACATTCGCGTCGAGGGCGACCATTTGTATCGTCTCGCGAGAATTTGCCGAAGCGCCCGCTTGAGTCGGGTCGAGAGCCGCTTCGTTTGGGTTCCATTTCCTCGTTTCTCGCGGAGCCGCTTCGGACGATCTCGTTTGAACGCGATCGGAAATTTGCTTCTCCGCACAACCCCGCTTCCGGAACCTTACCGAAGTCGTTTCAATCCGACCGGATCGGAAGAGGGATATCTTCGTCGCGAAAAGAAAATCGTCGGCCCAATCATTCCGTGCGTTTCGGCGAATCCGAAGGGACAAGGGAATCGCGGGTTCCGCATCGCTTGACTCGATCAGAAAGTGTTCCGGCGGAATCAGCAAAGAAATCGGCTCGCCAATTTTCAAGGGGGCGCCGTGAACCGAAACCGTTCATCTTTGATCGAAAAAGCGGCGGTGTCGTGCCTCCGATTCAGTCGGGAACGCTCCGCATCGTTCCTCTGGGCGGACAAGAGGAAGTCGGTCGCAATATGACGGTATTCGAATACGGAGAGGATATCGTTATCATTGATATGGGCGTGCAGTGGCCGGAAGCGGACATGCCGGGCATCGATTACATTGTACCGAACATCAGTTATCTCAAGGGGAAAGAAAAAAATATTCGCGGCGTCATTTTTACGCACGGGCATCTCGATCATATCGGCGCGGCGCCCATTCTTTTGAAGGAGCTCAACTACCCGGCGATTATCGGTCGCGATCTTACGATCGCACTCGTGAAGCGCAAAGTCGAAGATCACGAAAAAGGCTCGACATCGCGTCTCAAGGTGATTCCCATTCGAACGCTTGAGGATACGTTTCGTCTCGGTGTTTTTCGGGTGAAGTTTTTTGAGGTGGAGCATTCCATTATGGATGCGGTCGGCGTGGTTCTCGAAACGCCGGAAGGGTCGGTGATTCATATGGGCGATTGGACGATTAGTCATGACCCAATAGATCCGCGCCCTATCACCTATACACATCTCGCCGAGCTTCCGAAGCCGACAGTCTTGATGCTCGAGAGTTTGGGCGCACTCAAGAGCGGCGATCCGCCGTCGGAGCGCGAAGTGCACCAAAATCTTCAGAACCTTCTTTCGGGGGCGCCCGGGAGGGTTATTCTCGCGACATTCGCTTCGCAGGTTCGTCGTATCGCCTATATCATCGAGTACGCCGAGCAGCTGGGAAAGAAAATCGCGCTCGAAGGATACAGTATGAAAATGAACATGGAAATCGCGAAGGAACTCGGGTATCTCAAAGCGAAGAAGGATACTTTCGTCCCGGTCAATGATATTCATCAGTACCCCGACAATCGGGTGGTGGTCATTTGTACGGGCGCGCAGGGTGAACTCAATGCGGCACTTTCCAAGATCGTGACGGACAATCATCGGTTCATCAAACTGCAGAAGAGCGACACTATTGTGTTTTCCTCGTCGGTTATTCCCGGAAACGAGCGGAGTATTCAGCGGCTCAAAGATAATCTCTATCGCAAATGTGACCACGTGATTCACAGCGATGTCCTTGATGCGCAGGGCGTTCGTTTCGATATTCACATCGGCGGACACTCGACCGCCAAGGGTATCGAAGAGATGTTGCGGCAGGTGCGACCGACTTTCTTCTTGCCGGTCTATGCCAATCACTATTTTCTCAAAGAGGCGGCGAATATCGCGACTCGAATCGGATTTCCAAAGGAGCGCGTGTTTGTTTTGGATAATGGCGCGGTCATGGAAATGAAAACGGGTGAGGCGAAGATTCTTCCGAAAAAAGCGGATTCGAGTTATGTCTTCATCGACGGGTTGGGCGTGGGAGATATCGGACAGGTTGTGCTTCGCGATCGGCAGATGCTTTCCGAGGACGGCATGGTGGTGATAACGGTGATCATCGATTCCAAAACGAAAAAAATCGTGGGATCCGTTCAGATTACGTCGCGCGGATTTATTCACGTCAAAGAAAATTTCGATCTCGTGAATGAGACAAAACGCAAGGTGACGAAAATCGTCAAAGATTCAACCTCAAAAGATACCTCCATTGATTGGAATCTTGTGAGGAATAATATTCGGGACACGATCGGTCAATTTCTCTTTACCAAGACGGAACGGCGGCCTATGGTGTTGCCGGTTGTAGTTGAAGTATAGAGACAAAAAAAAAGGGGGGGTTCGAAGTTTTCGAATTTCCTCCCCGTGAAAGGTGAAAGGGTGCAATATCAGGAGATGTGGAGCAAGGAATCTTTTTTTACGATCCGATCGACATCGTTCAGGATGCTTGAAAAGTTTTCATCAGCTTCGAATATACTCATCCCCGTTATCAATCCTGTTATTGTTGCAAATAGTTTCAGAAATTCCTCGTAGCTCTCATTTAAGCCGTTTTTCGAAATACTCAAAAAGATTTCATGGAGGGATTTCTTGAAGTGGCCATGGAGCGCTTTCACTCTGAACGAATGGGTAAAAAATTGATCAAAAAACATCAGTCCTTGTGGGTAGAAAATTTGATTCGACAACACCGTGTCGATGATATCAAACAACAGGCTCATTCCGCTAAATCGCGACGGAGAGTGAAACCTTCCGGCAATTTTTTTGAGCGGGACTCTTCCGATTGGTATGAGTTTTTGAGGTATTTCTCTCGGGAAATTTTCGGGCTCGAGAAAGAGACAAATCATATTCAAGCTTGGAGGAGTGGGACATCTCGTCTCTTTTGAGACGATGAGTTCGTAGGGAACGGTGATAACGGTGTTCATGGGGATTCTCCCGAACGGTAATTGGTTGTTAAAGATCTGAATATTGTTCGGACTTGATGGATTTTTTCTTGTATGATCCGAATTTCTTAATTTCAAGATAATACTCTTATAATTTTTGTCAAGCCCGCCAAATTTTATTTTTGGGAAATTTGCTTCTTTTGGGCGGAAACGATATGCTGGAGACGCTTCTTTTGTTTTTGAGAAACTGAAAAAACTTATGAAATCGCGTATTTTTTCGGGAGTGAAGCCATCGGGGGACTTGCATATTGGGAATTATTTGGGTGCGATTCAGCAGTGGGTGGAGATGCAAGAAAAGTTTGAAACAGTTTTTTGCCTGGTTGATCTTCATGCTATTACTGTGCCGCAGGATCCGACTCTTTTAAAAAAAAGAACGCTGGATATTGCAAAAACGTATCTTGCTTCTGGTATAGATTCGAAACAGTCCATTATCTTTTCGCAGTCGCATGTTTCTGAACATACCGAATTGTGTTGGATATTGAATACTGTGACGCGCATGGGTGATCTTGAAAAGATGACGCAGTTCAAAGATAAGTCTTCCAAAGAAAGCGCGGAACGCGCGGGCGTCGGACTCTTTGACTATCCCGTCCTTATGGCGGCGGATATTTTGCTCTATGACACGGCGGTCGTGCCGGTAGGGGATGATCAGGTTCAGCATGTGGAGCTCGCCCGAACGCTTGCCAGGCGGTTCAATCAGCGATTCGGTGAGGTTTTTATGGTTCCGGAGGTGCAGGTGCGTAAAGAAGGAGCTCGAATTATGGGGCTCGACAATCCGACAAAGAAAATGTCGAAGTCGGCAGCGAGCGAATACAACTTCGTAGCCCTTCTTGATGATCCGGAACTCGCACGAAAAAAGATTATGAAGGCTGTGACGGACTCGGGGACGGAAGTGCTCTATTCCGATACGAAGCCCGCACTCATGAATCTCCTCAACATTTTTTCGCTCTTGGGGAATGTCTCGATCGGAGAATTGGTCAAACGATACCAGGGAAAAGGCTATGCGGATTTCAAACGCGATCTCGCCGAGACGGTGGCGGACTTTCTCGTCGATTTCCAACGAAAGTTTCATGCGCTTTCCGACGAGGAAACGCTTCGTATTCTCCGCGAGGGTGCGAATCGGGCTCGCGCAATCGCATCGGAAAAAATGAACATCGTTCGGGAACGGGTTGGGTTTTTGGGGTAGAGGTTTGAAAAGCTCTTTTTTGGCGGAGGTTTGAAACGATGAATGAGAGTGATTCTTTAGAAGTTGTTTCTGAAGAGTGTGAGAAATGCCGTGCGGATATTGCCGCTTTTTCCGGTTATGGAATAGAGACCTTTTCCAAAGAGTATCCCGTAGCATATGAACATATGTTCGGTGATCGATATGGAACCTGCGGTAAGACGGATCGATGCTGGAAGTGCCTTGTGTGTCTCGATGCGAGACTTAGCGAACTTCTCTGAACACAAAACCGCCTCTCGACGAATGTCAGGGGCGGATCTTTTTTTGAATCGATTTTTGGCAATGGAAAAGCCCTCAATGCGAGAGGAACGTCTGAATCCCAAGAATCGATGTTGTCGGAAAAAAATCTTTCTTTTTTCCCTGGAAACCAAGGGGGATTCAATTTGTCGAACCTCTGTTCTGAAGGCTTCCCGACTCCACTATTGCACAAAATTTTGGCGGTGTAAAGGTTGACAGATCTTTTAATTTTTCAAAAAATATGCCCGAATCATTGATTCGGGCAGCGATTGACATTTAGAGTTCGATCAGGTGTCCGGTTTGATCGTCCTCCAAGACGTGAGTCATCCTGATGTTTTGGCTTATCTCTTTGATTGTGGGCGGTTTTGCAGACGCTTCTCTCGGTTTGTTTCGGCGAGTGAAATCAACGAGGCGTCCGTATTCATTTTCCAGAATGGAGGGGATATAGTCTTCTTTTGGCATGTCAAGTTTCCTCTTGTTGCGATAACTGCTGGGGAAGAACTGAATGACTCATTCTTTTTACTCTGGTGAAACAATCTTGTCAATGGAACTATCTCTCTTTCCAGTCACCTTTTTCTTTGATGAGGGTAATGAGTTCATTGATGGCTTTCCTTTCCAGGACGTCTTTTTTGACGAGCGTTTTTTTCCAGTAGAGGTTGATCATGCCGGGCTTTCCACCGACATAGCCGAAATCCGCGTCTGCCATTTCGCCGAGACCGTTTACGATACAGCCCATGACGGCGA
>JAYRSG010000160.1:0-8784 GCA_041920175.1 Candidatus Moraniibacteriota bacterium
TCGCGCGCTTTTTCGGGATTCGCGGTTCCTTTGGAAAGCTTCATCACCTGTCCCACGAGATACTGAAGCGCGTTTTCCTTCCCGTTTGAATAGTCTTCGACAGACTTTGCGTTCGTCGCAACCGCTTCATCAACAAAGGCCTCGATCGCTCCCTCATCATTCGTCTGCGCGAGTCCCAATCGCTCAACGATATGCGACGGATCGGAATCGCCGCCCCGCATCATTTCGGCAAGCACCGTTTGCGCCGCGCTCGAATTGACCGCGCCGTCCGCGACGAGTCCGACAAATTCGGCATAGTTCTCCGGTGAAATCGGAACACGTTGCATGTCATTGTCATTCTCCGAAAGAAACTTTTTTATTTCTGTAAGAAAATAATTCGCAGCAAGCTTCAAAAGTTTTTTTGGTTCGCTCTTCGTTTCACCGGAGGCTTTTTTCTCAAGCAACTCGCTCGCGACGCGTTCGAAATAGTCCGCCGTATCCCGATCGGCGACAAGCGAAATGACATCCGAAAGCGGCAAACCGTATTCCTCGACGAATCGCGCCTCTTTCGCTTCGGGCAATTCCGGAAGACGCCGCCCGAGATCTTCAACGTATGCTTCCGAAAAAACGAGTGCCGGAATATCCGGTTCGGGAAAATACCGATAGTCGTGCGCGGATTCTTTGGCGCGTTGAGAAATCGTCCGCCCCGTCGCATCGTTCCAGCCCCTCGTTTCCTGTTTTACTTCTTTCCCCTCCTCCAAAAGCTCCATCTGTCTTGCGATTTCAAAATCCGCCGCACGCTCCACCGACCGAAACGAATTCAAATTTTTAATCTCTACCTTCGTTCCGCTCAAACGCTTTTCGCCCTTTTTGTGGAGGGAGATATTCACCTCGCACCGCATCTGCCCTTTCTCCATATCGGCATCGGAAATATCGAGATACCGCAATATCTGCCGCAGTCGTTGACAGAATGCCCGCGCTTCTTTGCCGCTCTCGAAGTCTGGCTCAGTGACGAGTTCCATAAGCGGCACGCCCGCACGATTGAGATCGACGAGTGTCTCGCCGCCCCCCGAAGCATGTGCGAGTTTGCCCGTGTCTTCTTCAAGGTGAATGCGCGTAATGTGAAACGTCTTCCCGCCGATCGTCACCTTTCCTTTCTCGCAGAGCGGTTTGTCGAACTGCGAAATTTGATATCCCTTCGGAAGGTCGGGATAGAAATAATTCTTACGGTCGAACTTCGACTCAAGGCGAAGCGTACACCCCAAGGCAAGTCCCGCTTTCTGTACATATTCGATCGCCGTCTTGTTCGGCACGGGAAGCGTCCCGGGTTGCCCCGTACAAACCGGACAAATATGCACATTCGGTTCTCTCTCGAGCCCCCGCCCATTTTCGCACGCGCAAAACATTTTCGATTTCGTCTTGAGCTCGACATGCACCTCCATGCCGATCACGGGAATGTATTTCATAGGAGAAAATATCAATGTTCAATGGCAATACCGACTTACCCCAAAGACTTCTCTCATGCACGCCAAGATTGCAAAAAGTAATTTTTTGAACGTCGGATCAGCATTCGTGAAACGTGTGAACCCCGATTTTTTCGGGGTGCAATCTTGGCAACTCACAAGGTAGAAGAGATTAAGGTAATTCGGTATAAAGCTTCAAAAAAAGAATTTGATTTCTGAAAGCATACGATCAATTTTTTCACAAAAAACCTCCATCGTTCCATCATTGACAAGAACAAAATCGGAAAGCGCTATTGGCATCCCTTGATCGAAACGTCGAAGTTGGGCAATATCTCGATTCTTCGCCTCTTCTTCCGTAAGGGGACGTTCTTTTCTTGTCGCAAGACGACGGTATCGAATTCGAGGAGAGGCATGCACGGTAAGAGTCACTAAATCATCACCAAACCGCATCTTAAGCGTGTGGTATTCCGTCCAACTATACAAGCTTTCAAGAAGAACGACTTGCTCGTCGGAAAAATCTTCAAGTTTTTCAATGACCTTTTTTGCATAATAATCCTCTCCATATCGATTGCGAAGATCCTCCCGAACCAATTGTTCATTTTTCGGATTCACTTCCAAGCCGCGTCGCCGAAGTTCATCAAAAGTCACCGATCCGAAATAAACTTTCGGCCAACCATATTTTTGCTCGATATATGAAATGGCTTCCGTTTTCCCGCTCCCCGGCATGCCAAGGACAGCGATAATTTTCATAAAATTTTCCAATTAACCTCCTTTCCATAAACCGCATTTCTTCTTTCACTATGCCAAAGAGTTGGCAAAAAGACAACTCCCCCGTTCATCGTTTCGCGACTTCCCGAAACACCGCGAGCGTTTTCCGCGCCGCGTCCTTCCAGCGAAAACGAGCGGCGCACGCCGCGCCTCGCTTCGCAACGGACTCCCGAAGTATCTGATCCCGAAGCAATTCTCGAAGCGCGAGCCGCAGTTCATCCGGACGCAAAGGATCAATGAGAATCGCACCGCCGCCCATCATCTCGGGAAAGGACGACGTATTCGACGCGACGACTGGCACGCCGGAGGCCGCCGCCTCCAGGGGCGGAAAACCGAATCCCTCGTAGAGGGACGGGTACGCGAAAATATGCGCCAGATTATAGAGCGCCGGCTTGTCGAGGTCGCGAACGAATCCAGTGAAGCGAATGCGCGTGCGTGACGGCAGACGATCTATTTCCTCCAAAATATCGCGACACGCCCACCCTTCCGCCCCGGCAATGACGAGCTCGAAATCGAACGCCTCGTCGTCTTCGACGAGCGCATCAAACGCACGCGCGAGAGAGAGGATATTTTTTCTCGGCTCGATCGTTCCGACAAACAGGATGAAATGGTACGGCAATCGATACCGGCGCTTGACTTCGATCAGCTTCACGTCGTTTCGGTCCATTTTTCGGAATCGCTCCGAAACGCCGCTCGGCACGATCGAAATTTTTTTCCGCGACAAACCGTACGAGCGCATCAAATCGCCGCCGGTCGATTCGGAGACTGCAACGATTTTGTTGGCCCGCCGCGCGAGCCGGCGAAAATTCACGAAGAAATGCCAGAGCCTTCGCTTCCGCGAAAATGTCTCGGGGTATCGCTCAAACGAGAGATCATGCGTCGTCACCACCACTTTCACCTTCCGGGAAAACGCCGCGAAATTCAGATTCGGCATGAAAAATACATCGACGCCGCCAATCAAATGATCGAGGGAGGGAAAACGAAAATACCACAACGAAAAGTTCAGCAATTTGTTCGGGATCCGAAACGACACGAGCCGGACATTGGAAAATCGACGATCCCATTCCAGAGGGCACTCCGGCAATTTCCAGGCATTCCAAAACAGAACATACTCGTTCTCGCGATCTCCGGCGAAGAGATGTTCCAAGAGTTCCAGCGTATATTCCTCAACACCCGTCCGTTTCCCTCCAATGAGACAGCGGATATCAATCCCGATTTTCATGTATTTCTCCCTTCAACCAATACCACCGAAACATCACCGCGAGAAATCCGAAAAACACTCCGAGAAACATCGCCATCGAAAATATCTTTCCCTTCCCGAGACGCGCGTCGACGACGGAAGGCGCCTCGCCGACAAGCACGAACCAGCCATCCTCGGAACGATCTCGATTGAGCGATGCCGTCTCCCGATTGAGCGCGTCAAAGAGCGCCTCAGCAACCTCCTTCGCCTCTGCCGTTTCGCGCACCATAAAGCGCACGCGAATTACCTGCGACGAGAGCCGATCGGCATCAAAAGAAATCTCCTTCGCCGGCACACTCGCCTCTTTCGCAATCTCTCCTACAATGCGCGGCGACTCGAGCCATCGCACGACCGTATCCGCAAACCGCTCATCCGCCTGCAAACGATAGAAATCGTCATAGGCATATTCCTCCGTCGCGCGAACGCCATTCCGCGCCACATTCATCGTAATTTCCGCCGCGAACCGAACCGGCTGGAGCGCCCAAACGAGAAGTCCCGCCGCAATAAAAAGCGCCGCCGTCCCCAAAAACAAAATTCGGTATTTCCAAAACGCATTCACCAATTCCCGAAGATCCATAAAAAAGGAATTTCATTGTTATACCAACTTACCCTAATCTCTGCTCCCTTGTGAGTTGCCTCGACTGCAAAAAATATTTTTTCTCACATGCTCCTCTCTATCGGAGCAAACTAGAGAAAAATTATTTTTTACAGTCTCGGCGTGCATATATAGAAGACTTCAGGGTAATTCGGTATTATTTCGCCCTCTCCTTCCCCCAGCCTAGACCATTTCTTCACCGGCATCAAGCATTCATTCGCCCGAGAAACTCATAAAAATCCCCCGAGAGCATCCTGTTCCTCGGAGAAGTTCGATTTACATAGGAATGGATTTTCATTTGAATTTTGCATTAGAGCGTGTTAAAAAAGCTCCAAACCAAAGGAAATTGAAAGAGCTTTTTCGGGAAAAATTGTTTTTTTGCGGCTTTCCTGCCTTGCCGGCAGGCAGGCGAACGAAGTGGAAGACAAGCAAAAAAATAATTTTTTCCGAAAAAGCGGGCTTTCTTAACACGCTCTTAAAAAGACTGCAAATTGCTCCAAAAGAGAAGTGCGCTATACTGGAAGCATGACCCCCGAATACATCCTCACCAACGGCTCATTCGAATCCCATTTCAACCTCCTCGGGAACGGGCGTCTCATGGCACGCGAGTGTCACCTGACGAGCCACCGACCTTCTCCCGACGACGGCATTTTCTTTTTTGTGCGCGATATCGAATCGGGGAAATACTGGTCGGTAACTCCCGCGCCCGTATTCACCAAGCCGGAACATTTCAAAATGAGCGTCGGCACACGAACAACCAGTATCGAACGCCGAGACGCCGATATCGAAACCCGCCTCGATATCCTAGTGCCTCCCTCAGGGGATTTCGAGATACGCCGCTTCACGCTCACGAATCGAAGTACGAACGCGCGGCATCTCGAGGTGACGAGTTCGCTCGACATTATTCTCCTCTTTGATCGTCTGCGCGACTCGTTCCACCAAACGTTCAGCAACATGTTCATCGGAGCGGAATTTTCCGAAGAACCGCACGCACTCATCTATCACCGGCGGTTTTTCGACAACCCCGAGCGCTTCCCCATTTTTGCGCACCGAATTTTTTTCGAAGCTCCCGCAGAATTTCTCGGATTCGAAACTGATCGAGAGACCTTTATCGGACGTGGTCGCCCTTTCGGTCGACCGCTTGCTCTCGATCGCCCGCTTTCGAATACCGAAGGCTATATCCTCGATCCTCTCGCCACTCTCCGCGCCGGCGTTTCGCTCCTCCCGGAAACTTCGATCGAGCTCTTTTTCATCAATTCGGCGCATTTCGCTCCCGAACAACCGGAAGCGCTCTTCGCAAGATTTCCGCATATCGAAAGCGTCCGGAAATTTTTCACTTCGGAATTCGACACCGACCATTCGACGATCACAGAAATTCCCGTGACAATCGAAGAAATTTTTCCAAGCAAACCACCATTCCTCCCCATTTCAGAAATCCCCGAAGAACCTTTGTCGTACAGCAACTTCGACGAGAATCAACGGCTCTTTTGGAATGGCTTCGGCGGCTTCGATCCGGAGACGCACGACTATCGTATGCGCATCAAACCAAACGCGCTCCCACCCCAACCCTGGGCAAATATCCTCGGGAATCCCAACTTTGGCACGATGACCACCGAGAACGCGCTCGGCACCACCTGGTACCGAAACAGCAAACACGGTCGCCTCTCCCCGTGGAGCAACAATGCCGTCACCGACCCGCCATCGGAAGCAATTTTTGCGAAACAAATTGATACCGATGAAACATGGTCACTCACGCCTTCTCCCCTTCCCGCCTCATCCGAATATTGCGTCACACACGGACGCGGATTTTCGCGATACGAATCCGAAAGAGACGCAATCCGACACATACTCACCGTCTCAATCGATCCCGCGCACTCCATCAAACACTTCGCCATTGAATTTGAAAACACCGATACGATTCCCCTGCAAAGAGAACTCATTTTTTTCCTGGACGCGCCACATGATCACGTTTCCGATATACCTCCTCGCCTTCCCTTCTCGCGCCTCCTCTCCGAAGAAAACACGCTTCTTCTCGATCCATCCTTTTTCTCTCCCAACCCGACCCAAGAAGCGGTTCTTATTCACGGAGCGATCATTGGAAGCGAGCTGATACGTTCCCTCTCTTTCAGCAAAGAAAAGGCATTCGGAAGAGTGGGAATATTTTCCCCGCATATTTCTCTTGAAGAAAAGAGAGCGCCCTCGCCGCCCAATTCACCAAAAGACGCGTGCGTCATCCTTTCATCACGTGTTTCGCTCGCACCCGGCGAGAAAAAAAACATTTTCTTCGCGCTCCTTGCGGGAGGGACAGCGGAAGAAACGCGAGCGCTCATTCCGATTGCGCGCGACGCGTGGCAACGAAACGATCCCGCCACTCTCGAAACGGTTCGGAGATTTTGGAACAAAACAACGGCACCCGCGATACAAACACCCGACCCCTCGCTTGATATTCTCTTCAACACCTGGCTCCCCTACCAAACGCTTGTCTCGAGAATGTGGGGAAGAATCGGTTTCTACCAACCGGGCGGCGCCTACGGATTTCGAGATCAGCTCCAAGATGCCATCTCGCTTTTTTTCTTCGATCCGACCATACCACGCGATCACATTCTCGCCGCGGCACGCGAGCAATACGAAGACGGAAATGTTCGCGCCTGGTGGTCGCCCGATTCCGATTTCGGCGTCCGCAACAAAGGCTCGGATCATCCCCTCTGGCTCCCCTCTGCAGTCGGCGAATATCTCCGACTCTCGGGAGATAAAAGCATCCTTGACGAAGCCGTTCCCTTTCTTGTAACACCCGAAAACGATGATTTGGCGCGCTTCGATGTCCGACAAGAAAAGAAAACCGGCGCTTCGGCAACCGTGCTCGAACACTGCTTGAGAGCGATCGAATACACCCAAACACTTGGAATGCACGGGCTCCCCGTCATTCGCGAAGGCGACTGGAACGACGGCTTAAATCGCGTGGGACAGAGCGGAAAAGGCGAAAGCGTCTGGCTCGGCTTCTTCCTTTTTTCAGTTCTCGAACGATTCGCGGATATTCTTTCCAAGCGGGGAAATGAACTCCTTTCCGATACATATAAAGAATGGGCGATGCGACTCCGAAAAAGTCTCAACAAGAACGGTTGGGACGGGCACTGGTTCTTGCGCGCCTTCTACGACGACGGCACGCCCTTGGGATCGGAAGGAAATCACGAGTGCCGCATCGACGCGATCGCGCAAATATGGTCAATCCTCTCGGACGCGGGCGATCCGGAAAAATCGAAGGAAGCCATGGAAAATCTTGAGCGATTCCTCTACGATCCCGAATCGCGTATCTTGAAACTCCTCGATCCCCCATTCAACGATCTCGCCAAAAAAAATCCGGGTTATATCAAAGACTATCCGCCCGGCATTCGCGAAAACGGCTCACAATACAATCACGCCGTTTTCTGGGCGGCAGAAGCCTTTGCGCGACTCGGACGCACTGATATGGTGTCCGAACTCCTTCTCGCGGCAAACCCCATCCGCCGCTCCGAATCCGAACGCAAAGCCCTTCTCTACGAAACCGAACCCTACGTGGTTGCGGCGGACATCTACTCCGCCGAACACCGCGGCAAGGGCGGCTGGACATGGTATACTGCTTCCGCCGGTCTCATGTATCGCACCGTCATCGAGACGCTCTTTGGTATCCGGATCGAAGGCGATTCCTTTTCTTTTCGTCCCGCTCTGCCGACAGATTGGAGAAAGTGTTCAATTATGCTTCCCCGAAAATCCGCAATACTCACCTTCATATTTTGCGCCGTACAAATTCCGCATACAAACGCCGTGAAGAGCGTTGCGCTTGATGGTGTTCTTCTCAAGATCGAATCGGGCACCCGCTCAATTTCTCTTCCTAACGACGGACAGCCTCACCGATATGAAGTATCGCTCGAATGAAAATCAACGCCGCTCTCGTGAAGTTATGAAAAACGCCGAAACGAAAAAAACACCAATCCCGCCACAGACTTCTAATCGAAACGACTCCATTTGGATCGTTATCCCCGCATACAACGAGGCAACCGTCATCGGATCCGTCATCAAAGACATCCGAAACGTCGGCTACAAGAACATCCTCGTCGTCGATGACGGAAGCAAAGATGAAACATTCGAACGCGCATTCAAAGAAGGCGCTGAAGTCCTGAGACACCTTATCAATCGAGGTCAGGGAGCCGCATTAAGAAGCGGACTTTCATTTGTTGCAGAAACATATAACCCTGATATTATCGTAACATTCGACGCCGACGGACAGCATCGAGCCAAAGATATAGACATGCTCATTGAACCTATACGTAAAGACATTGTGGATATCACGCTCGGCTCTCGCTTTCTCAATTCGGAGAGAAGTATCCCTTTTATGCGCGAAATTGTTCTTCGTTGTGCGATCCTTTTCACAAATATCGTATCGCATATTCGACTCACTGACACGCACAACGGATTTCGCGCACTTAACCGAAAGGCCTATCGCGCTATAAAAATTTTCCACCGCGGTATGGAACACGCTTCCGATATTATCGACGAAATATCAAAGAATAAGCTTCGGTATCGTGAAGTACCCGTCAAAATAATCTATTCCGACTACTCAATCGGGAAAGGACAACAGACATCGAATTTCCTCAAAATGGGAGTAAGAATACTTCTAAAAAAAATACTATGACACTCGTGCAAATTCTCGTCATTATTTTTATCGCATTTGCCGGATCAAGAGTTATTCTTCGCTTTCGAGA
>JAYRSG010000161.1:0-1694 GCA_041920175.1 Candidatus Moraniibacteriota bacterium
CTCGGGCTCGTCGAGGAAACCAAAACGCCGGGCGCCGTCACCACCTTTGCGCCCCGGCACCCGCTCGCGCTTAAAGACCTCGCCGAGCGACGCGAACGCGAAGCGCGCGACCGCACCCTCTCTCTCGAGAGCGCCCTCCCCTCCCTCGTCTCGCAATTCAATTTGGCGCTTGGCACCCCGGGCGTGCAGTTTTTCGAAGGAGAAGAGGGTATCGAAAAAACCCTCGAAGATTCGCTCGCCTCGCGCGAAATGATCTATACCTATGCCGATATTGAAGCGGTGATGAAGTATATTCCGGACATTAATACGCGTTATGTGGCAAAGCGTGAACGTCTCGGTATCGACAAGAAAGCGCTCCTCCTCGACAACGCATTCGCTCGCGACTACATGAAAACCTATCACCGCTTCGTTACCGACGTAAAACTCATTGCCCATGACGCCGCGCCGTTTCACAGTGTCATGGAGATTTACGCCGGCAAAGTTTCCTACATCACCTTCGAAGAATCTCGCATGATCGGCGTCATCATCGACAACCGCGCAATCTTTGACATGCACAAATACCTTTTTGAATACCTCTGGAACCTCGCGCCGAAATACGAACCGAAAACTTCTGCACCCCTTCCCGCGGAAAACAAAAAAGACTCCACAAAGGAAGTCCTGTAGCTCCGACATCTCGGCTATTTCTCAAACGCAAGATACACCTTCGCCGTTTCCCCTTCGCCTCGGCGAAACAGTCGCGTGAGAACAAATCCCTCTTTCAGAGTCGCTTCGATACTTTCTCTTGAGAAAGATCGCTCGGGAACGCTCAAAAAAATTCGGGAAGCATCTCTGAAATTCGCTTCCGATTCCCGAATGATATCTTCCTGTGACATCTTCTTCGTTTCATACCGTTCGGCGCTTTTATCGTCGCGTTCAATTGCCAAAAGATCGATTCCTCCAAGAGTGGAAAAACTCTTTCCAATAAACCCGCGCTTTTCCAGGTAGTGCTCCGAAATCGGTTTCTCAGGTATGCAGTCGCCACGCACCACATGTTCTTTCGCCTCGCGTTCGAGGCTTTCGTCCATCATGAGGCACCCCATCTTTTCGCCCGAGAAAAACTCGTCCACATTGAACGCGCCGAAATATACGAAGCGAGTTTTGGTTTCCTCGTCCACCTTGTCCTGAAAGGAACAAAACGCCTTCAGACTCTTCTTCCCACTTTCTCCAACGAAGAACGTGTAGAATCGCGCATTTGGGTCCGGTATTTTCTGTTCATAGAGATTCCTCACTAGCGTCTCCCGAAATTTTTCCTCCCGCTCCGACGGGTAGCTCATACGGTAAAGACTTTCCATTTCGGTTTTCATTTCCGATGAAAGGTCGCTTCCTTTCAAAATTCGAAACGACCCGTCAAGAAATTCCTTGATGCCTTCGGTATTTTCACTCTCCTTCATCACACGAAGCGCATTCACCGCAAGAATGGTTTCCGCATTCAAATTTTCAAGTCGTTCGCTAAGCGCCGAGAGAAGTTTTTCATCATGAGCAAACTCTTCCGCATGCTCTGCAATCCACGAGAGGAACGATTTCCCTCGTTCAAGCAGTTTTGCCTCGATCGCGTCCGCATCTTTTTCCGAATTTTTTCTTGCCTCCCCCGCCCGATCCGCCATCTCCGCGTACTTCGCAAACACTTTGTCCGCCGCTTCTTTCGACAATTTTTC
>JAYRSG010000162.1:0-2489 GCA_041920175.1 Candidatus Moraniibacteriota bacterium
GGCGGAGGAGAGACGGTATTGGGATTCCATTCCATCTCTCAATACGACGCTCTTTCGGGCGGAAGTGGTCCGAGAGCCGGTCCGAAAAGAAAATTCAAAACAGGTGACGCTTTCTCCGATTTCTTGCTCCTCCCCTTGTCCCGAAACACGTGTCTTGGCGATACTCCCCCTCTTTTCTGACATTGTCGAGGGGGATATCCTCTCGCTCTCGTGTCCCCTGGAAAAACCGGAACGATTCTCGCCGGATTTTGATTATCCGAAAATTCTTGCCAAAGACGGTATCGGCTCTGTGTGTCGATTTCCCAAAAAATTGGAAAGAGAAGCCGTCGGAGGAGGAACGTGGCTCACCCTGGTGCGCGCGGTGCGGCGAGGGGTCGAATCGAGTGTTGGACAATCGCTTCCGGAACCCGAGGCGGGACTTATACTCGGGCTCCTCGTCGGCGGAGACGATCGACTTCCAAAAAATATTCAGGATGAATTTTCTCGGACGGGACTTTCCCACATCGTCGCCGTTTCCGGCTACAATGTTTCGCTCGTGGCGATGTTTCTCATGAGCCTCCTTGTTTTTCTGGGACTTTATCGACAGAGTGCTTTCTGGGGAGCGCTTCTCGGTATCGGATTCTTTACCATCCTTGTCGGAATGCCGCCTTCCGCGGTGCGGGCGGCCGTGATGGCCGGGATCGCGCTCCTTGCGACCCGGATGGGGAGACTCGGAAATCCCGTGAATGCGATTCTCTTGGCCGCCTGCGGTATGTTGTTTTTCAATCCGCTCCTCTTGCGGTACGATATCGGTTTTCAACTCTCTTTCATGGCGACGATCGGCATTTTTTTCTTGACGCCGCTTGCCGCGCTTTCGCTTCGTGCGGGCGATATGGTCGCGACGACGCTTTCCGCCGAGATTTTCGTGCTTCCGATTCTTCTCTTTCATTTTCACGCGCTCCCAATGCTTTCGCTCTTTGCGAATTCGATTATTTTGCCGATGGTGCCGATCGCCATGTTACTTGGAACCCTTGCCGCTTTCTTCGGGGCGATTTTTCCGTCGGTCGCCGTTCTCTTCGGTTTTCCGGCTTTTCTTGTTTCGCATGCGATACTGTTCGTTGTTTCTCGGGTTTCCTCGCTTGATTTTTCGTCGGTTAGCATTTCGAGCTTCGGCTTGGTTGGTGTTTTGTTTTGGTATAGCGCGCTCTTTGCGACGATTTTTTTGTTTCGACGAAAATTTCCCTAGAGTGTGTTTAAAAAAGCTGTTTTTCTGGAGAAAATTATTTTTTTGCTTGTCTTCCACTTCGTTCGAAAGCCGCAAAAAAACAATTTTCCCCAGAAAAACGTTCAAATTTTCGGTATTGTGAAGCTTTTTTAATATGCTCTTACGATCTATGAAGACTCCTTTGAAAATAGCGGGAATTGCCATTGGCATCGCGCTTTTTGCCGCGTTTTTTCTCGGTATCGTTTCGATTCGGAATCGCGCGTCGCAGATTCGAATCGCCTTTCTCGATGTCGGGCAGGGAGATGCCATACTCATCACTCGCGGTTCAAATCAGGCGCTCATCGATACGGGGAAGAACGGTCGTTTGCTTCTCTCGGAGCTGGGGGAATTTCTCTCGCCGTGGGACAAAACGATCGAAACGGTTCTCCTCACTCATTCAGATCAAGATCATGTCGGCGCACTTCCGGATCTCCTCTCTCGGTATCGCGTGGAAACGCTTCTCTCATCGAATATTTCGGAAGAGACGGAAATGGATCGCAGTATTCGCAACGCGATTTCCTTGCGAAATGTTCGGACGATTGTTCCTTCCGCGGGGCTTTCCGTCGCGTTTTCCTCGCGAGTGAAGCTCGAGGTGCTGTTTCCGGACGCGACATTTGTTCCAAACCCGAAGAATACCAACGCGGGGAGTGTCGTGTCGCTCCTTCGGGTCGGCGAGGAATCATTTCTTTTTTCCGGAGATCTCCCCAAAGAGGAACTCGTGCTTCCGGCGACAGACATTCACATCCTCAAGGTGTCGCATCACGGCTCGAAGTATTCGACGAGTGATACTTTCCTTGATCGAATGAAGCCGGAAGAGGCGATCATCTCCGTTGGAAAAAACTCCTACGGGCACCCGGCACAAGAAGTGCTGGATCGACTGGAGCGGCGCGATATCCGCGCGCTTCGCACCGATACGGCGGGGACGATCGTGTACGAGTGCTCGATCGCGCCGGATGCTTCTTGCGTACTCGTCCAGCCGAAACTTTGACGGCGAGGGCAGTTCTCGCTATGCTGGAGAAAAAGAGAAAAATTTATGAAATTTAAAATAAAAAAGAACGGGCGGGAGGAATTTTTTTGGACGCTTGTCGCGGGGAATGGGGAACCGATCTGCGTGAGCGAGGGGTATCAGACGAAAAAGGGCGCGGTCAAGTCCATCAATCTCGTCAAGCTCGACGCGCGCGGCGCCCCGATTGTGGACACTACGGTCATCTTCCGTCCCCGAGACAATTGACAGTGAACAGGGAAC
>JAYRSG010000163.1:0-9128 GCA_041920175.1 Candidatus Moraniibacteriota bacterium
GACGGGGTGATATATCGATTGGTTGAAGAAAAGAATATCGCTTTTCACGCCGGGGAATCCGAAATGAAAGACGGGCGGAAGAACGTGAACGATTTCTCGATTGGCATTGAAATTGTCGGGAAAGATGACGGGAGTCCGAGCAAGGAGCAATACGAGGCGCTTCGGAACCTCCTTGCTGATATCAAGAGCCGAAACGATATTGAGTATGTTGTGGGGCACAGTGACATCGCGCCCGGGCGGAAGACGGATCCGTGGGGATTTGAGTGGGGCGATGTTGGCGGGAAAGAATTGTAGAAATATGAATGTAGAGACATGAATTTAGAGACATGATTGTAGGGATGCAAAATCTTGCGTCTCTACGAGTACGACAAATTTTTATGCATACGCAAAAAGAATTTCTTCTTCTTTTTCATGTCGAAGAGGCGATGACAGACATCATTTTGTTTTGTGATGGGAAAGAAATTGACCGCGTGCGCATCGAGTCGAATCGGGAATTGTTGGAAAAACTCTTGCCGGCGATTGACGGGCTTCTCGCGGAACATTCTCTCGAGTCTTCCGATATTACCGATATTCGCGTCGAGTCGCCGCTCCCGGATGGTTATTCGTCCCGACGCATCGCGGAGACGGTGGCTGGCGTGTTCAAAAAATTAGATCGGCGTATTGACAAAGTATACGCTTTTTGATAGAAAAAATTCGGAGTTTGGTTTTTTAACAAGGATGTTCCGACTTTTTTTACCCGAGACAGATCAGGAGGAATTCATGAAGAGTGGCACATGGTTTGATATTGTTTTTGTCGATGAAAAAGAGAGGAGTTATAGAGACTCGATCCACGCCGGAGATATTTTGCAGGCGAAAAAATACGCCCGGTTTCTCCATGTCGGTTCGGTGGGACATGGAGAAATTCAACAAATTGCCGATGATGGTTCTCGAATTGGAGATCCGGTTCCATTTTGTATGAGCAAATGGGAAGGTGATCGAGATGCGGCATAAAGCGAATCATCGGAATTGGAAATTTCTTTGCGGAGGGGGAAACGATTCGCGAAAAAAACCGGCTGTTCAGTCGCTTCCGAAACAGTTGGGGCGAGGACCGTTCACTCCCGGCGATGCTCAACAGGAATGGGATCGAAAAAGGGAGGAAGAGGAAGAAAAAACAGAACACTGAATTTTTGAAACGGAATTTTGCAAACGCTCGACACGGATGTCGGGCGCTTTTCATGTGAAGTATATTTTGTCGCCGTGTTGACAATTTTGGGGGGAGCGTCGAGAATGGGTATGCTTTTCTTTTTGGTTTCGGGTCGTCTCGTTTTTTTGAGACGTCTCTTTGGTTCTTATGCTCGGCAACGGATTCACTCGCAAAAAAGTTGGATCGCTCACGCTCGGCGAGAAACTCCGGAAAATTCGCGCTGACTATCACGTGAATCTCGCGGAGGTCGCTCGCGAAACCGGTATTCGTCGGGAGCACCTCGAATATCTCGAGAGTGGCGAGTATGCGAAGCTTCCGGCGGACGTTTATGCCCGCGGTTTTTTGCGGAGTTACGGGCGATTTCTCGGAGTTGATTCGAATGCGCTTATTCGTCTCTATGATCGCGAGCGGAGTATCGCCAAAAATCTCGGGAAAGATCCGGAAAAAGAAAAACCGTCGATCACGCTTCCCTCGCGGCGTTTTTCTCTTTTTGTGGTGACGCCTCGGATGATGATCGGTTTTTTTGTTTTTTCCTTCGTGTGCGGTATCGTTTTCTATCTCTATCGAGAGTATCGGACATTCGTGTCAGAACCGTATCTTACGGTTTTGGAACCCTCAAACGGCATCTCGATCGGAAGCGATGAAACGACGATTGCGGGGAAAACCGACCGGGACGCGAAGCTTTTTTTGAATGATCAGCCGGTCTTTGTGAATGAAGTCGGAGAATTTCGGGAACGAATTCGGTTTCAATTGGGAGTGAATACGATTCGCGTGAAAGTGGTGAACCGTTTCGGGAAAGAGCGCGCGGAAACCGTATCCGTCATCGCCGAATACGCCGTTTTGGAGAATGCGCCGACGCCGGAAGCGCCACCCGTTGCCTCGCCTCTTCCCAAGCTCGTCCTCTCGCTTCTCCCGACCGAGAAGAAACCGGCTTCCATTCTCGTTCGTTCCGACGGCGAAGAAATTTTCCAAGGGGAGCTCTCCGCGGGCGAGATGAAGGAATTCGAATGCGAAAAAGGGTGCACGGTCGACTCGACGTCCGGCAAAGGGACGCTTGCCGCCTGGAATGGGGGCGAACCGAAACCGGTGAGCGAGAAATCGGGAACCGTGATCGGCGTGATGTTTTCGGTTGATGAGGGTGAAACAGAATAGTTTTTGGAAGAACTTTGTTGATTTGATTTCACTTTTTTTTCAAAGAGTTGCCTCGACCGAGAAAAATTATTTTTCTCACATGCTCCTCTCTATCGGAGCAAACTTGAGAAAAATAATTTTTCTCGGTCTCGGCGTGCATGAAAGAGAGTTTGAGATGATGGTTCAATATAATTTTTTAACGAGTACCCCTATGTTTCGAACAAAGGAAAAGGCGGCGGCAGGGAAAGATGGGAAAGAGGCGAAAGAAGCGAAGACCGTGGAGAAGGCCGGGAAGAAAAGTCTCCATTCGGTGATGGAGGAGATTCAGGAAAAGTTTGGTGAGGGGATGATTATGAAATTGGGGGACGTGAAGAAGGTGGATGTGCAGGCGATTCCGACCGGATCCATTTCGCTTGATCTCGCGCTCGGTATCGGCGGCGTGCCGCGGGGGCGCATTATTGAAGTTTACGGTCCCGAATCGTCGGGGAAGACGACTTTGACGCTTCACATTATCGCGAACGCGCAGAAAGCCGGGGGGTCGGCGGCGTTTGTGGACGCCGAGCATGCGCTTGATCCGGAATACGCGAAACGAATCGGCGTCAACATCGACGAACTCCTCATCTCTCAACCCGATACGGGCGAGCAGGCGCTTGATATCGTGGAAACGCTCGTCCGATCGAGCGCGGTCGATATCATTGTGGTCGACTCGGTTGCGGCTTTGGTGCCCAAGGCGGAGATCGAAGGCGAGATGGGAGATCAGCATGTGGGGCGACAGGCGCGACTGATGTCGCAAGCGCTTCGAAAATTAACCGCGATCATCGCTCGCTCCAATACGGTGGTTGTATTTATCAATCAGATCCGTATGAAGATCGGCGTGATGTTTGGCAATCCCGAAACGACGACTGGCGGACAGGCGCTCAAATTCTATTCATCCGTCCGTATCGAAGTGCGTCGCGCGGCGCAAATCAAAAAGGGAGAAGAAATCGTCGGGAATCGCACAAATGCGAAAATCGTGAAGAATAAAGTGGCGCCGCCGTTCCGCAAGGCGGAATTCGATATTATGTACAATGAAGGCATTTCACGCGAAGGCGATCTCATCGATACCGGTATTCTCTACGAAGTCGTGAAGAAAAGCGGCAATTCTTTTCTTTTTGAGAGCGAGAAACTCGGTGTCGGTCGCGAAGCCGCCAAGGCGTACCTTCGCGAACATTCCGAGACGGCGAAAAAAATTGAAACCGATATCATTGCCAAATCCAAAGAAGCGGTATAGTGAAAGAATTCAGATGTGGTATACTGCAAGTATATATTTTTGGGACGCATCCTATGCCGCAGTCGCATGGTTTGGGGAGAGGACTCGCCTCTCTCATTCCGCAGAAAAAAGGGAATGGAGAGGGGAATCAGTCTCCCGCTTCCGGAGGGAAACTTCTCGGCGGTTCGAGTCCTTTTGGGGTGGTGAAGGCGCCGGTTTCGAACGCGCCTCGAGAGAATTCGCATCCGCTCAAAGATATTCCTCACGTCTCGAAGATACCGGCGCCGGAAGTGCCGGTTCGGGTTTTGGTTCCGGAAGTCGCAAAGCCGGCGCCGATTCCTCTTGATGAGGGAGCGGGGAAGGGAGGTGCGCTCTCGGTGCCAACGGGGAAGATTGTGCCGAACCCTCATCAGCCGCGCATACAATTCAGTGAAGATAAGCTCCTTGAGCTTGCGCAGTCGATTCGGGAGCACGGCATTCTCCAACCGCTCATTGTGACGCGCGCGGGGGAGAATTTCGAGCTCATCGCGGGAGAACGACGCCTTCAGGCGGCAAAGATCGTGGGGCTCGTCGAAGTGCCGGTTATGATTCGCGAGGCGGGGAACCAAGAGAAATTCGAGCTTGCCATTATCGAAAATATTCAGCGGCACGATCTCAATCCGATCGAGGAAGCGCGTGCCTATGAACGGCTTTCGAAAGAATTCCAGCTTTCTCAGGAAGAAATCGCCAAGAAAATGGGGCGAAGCCGGAGCGCGATCGCCAACACGGTGCGCCTCCTCCAGCTTCCCGTCGAGATTCAACGCGCCATTATCGAAGATTCGATTTCCGAAGGGCATGCCAAAGCGCTTCTCTCGATTGAGAATCCCGAGAAGCAACGCGCGCTCTTTGACGCAATAGTGAAACAGGGGCTCACCGTTCGTGAAACCGAAACGAAGACGCGGGAGATCTCGGTGAAACCTCGGAGGAAAACGGTGTCGAAGGATCCCGAACTCGAGGCGCGAGAAAATGCATTGTCAGAAATTTTTGGCACCAAAGTTCGCATCGCGAAAACGGGTTTGGGCGGTATGATTCGCATCGACTATTTTTCCGATGAAGAATTCAAAAATATTTTTTCGAAGTTGGCGGGAGAGGGAGGGAAAATTCAAAATTAAAAATGCAAAATTAAAAATTTTTGGGAAAATTTTCTTTTAGATCATGTTAAGAAAGGCCGCTTTTTCGGAAAAAATTATTTTTTTGCTTGTCTTCCACTCCGTTCGAAAGCCGCAAAAAAACAATTTTTCCCGAAAAAGCTCGGTAGATTTTCTTGAGCTTGAAGCTTTTTTAACATGCTCTTATAAATACTTCTCTCCTTTTTCTTCTTTTATTTTTTCCAGCAGTTGCTTGATATCCGGCACTTTGTCTTTGCTGGCGACCAAGATGCAGTCGTCCGTTTCGACGACGACGATGTTTTTGAGACCGATCGTGGCGATCAGTTTGGTATTGGAGAGGATGAGACATTTCTTGCTTCCGATATCCACATGATTGCCGCGCGCGATGATGGAGATTTCGTTTCGTTTTTCCAAAAGATCGAAAATGGCTGACCAATTTCCGACATCGCTCCACTCCAAGGGCGCCGGGATGACGGCGCGCTCTTCTGCCGGGAGCTTTTCGATAATGGCGGGTTCGATGGGATCGTTCGGGATGAGAGAGAAAACTTCGAGTATCGCCTTTTCTTTTTCGGATTCCTTGGCGACTTTCTTTTGTACGAGATGAATATCGTTCAGCGCGTTCGCAAGCATCGGCGTGTATTTTTGAACTTTTTGCAGAAGATTTTCCGCCTTGAAGATGAAATAGCCGGCGTTCCAGAGGTACTCCCAGTTTTTGAGGTACTCTTCGGCGGTTTTTCGGTCCGGTTTTTCTTTGAAGGCGTCAATCGAAAAAACGCGGTGTGTGCGAATGGTATCGAGTTCCTCTCCCATTTTTATATAGCCGAAACCGGTGTCGGGAGCGGTCGGGTTGATGCCGATGGTGACAATTTTGTCGGGAAATTTTGACGCGGTTTCGAAGGCGGCGAGAAGCGAGGAAACGAATACGACGTCATTGGTGATGACGTGATCGGAAGCGATCGTCGCGACGATGGCTTCGGGGTCGCGATCGAAAATTTCTTGCGCAGCGAGCGCGATTGCTGCCGCGGTACCGCGGGGGACGGGTTCGATGATGAGGTGATCTTCCTCGAGTTCGGGGAGGAGAGAGAGGATTTTTTTGCGATACGAAAGGGCGGTGCCAACGAAAATATGTCGGGTGTCGGGGAGCGCCTTCTTCACTCTTCCCCACGTGTCTTCGAGGAGAGTCGAACCTCTTTCCGAAACGAAATTGTGGAATTGTTTCGGCGTTGCTTTTCGAGAGAGCGGCCAGAGTCGCGTTCCGCTTCCGCCTGCCATAATGACGGCGTAGAAATGTTCACTATTTTTGACAGAGTTTTTTGTGTGCATAGAATTTTGGATTAAGGGAGTACTTGTTTTGCAGGTACTAGAATTTTCGCATTCGGCACGTTCAAGAAATGCTCCGGGGCTTGGTAGGAGAGTTTTTACTTTTGGAAAGAAATAACCTCCCAGAGAAGCTTTCCTGTGTGGTTTTCGTGAGTCTGCTCGCCCCTCCGTTGATTTCTTTCTCTTTGCCGAATGCGAAAGTTTTGAGACTCCCTTTATTTTTGCACCATAGCGCGTTTTCTGTTTTTTGCAAGGGTTTTGCTATAATACAAACATGATTGAAAAACTGCCGTCCCCGTGGCGTCGAAAGAACACGAATTGGCAGGAGGATGTGGAAATCCCTTCAAAGCCGAAGGGTGTGTTTCGTCGCGTCCTCGTGCGTATTCTTCAGCTTTCCTTGATCGCCCTTCTTGTCGGTTCGATCGGCGCGGCGGGAGGGATGTGGCTTCGAGCGCGTTCGGAAGAGGCGAAGCTTGCGGCGGTCGGCATTGAGAATGAAGAAGAAATTTCCGACGGAATACGGACGAATGATCTTGTTTTGGATTCCGGCGCCGTGCTTGGTGAGAACGATATTGAAGGAATCGGCGTTTTGGCGAGCGAGAATTTCCGCGTGGGGCAGATTGTTTTGGGAGGCGATGTTGGCGTTCTCTCACAGGGAGATGAATATACCGAACTGGCGATCTCGGATATTCGCGGTGAAACCCTGGGGAGCAAAAATCAAAACGAGGGTCGCGCGCTTCTTACCTGGAAGACGAGTAAGGCCGCGCGCTCGACGCTTGTCTATGGAAAAACGGCCGGAGGATCGGAAAAAACCATTGATGAGGACGGCTTCGGAATGTCGCATAGCGCCGTTCTCTCGAGTCTCGATATGGCGTCGACCTATCTCTACACCGTCACGGTTCGCGATCGCTATGGGAACGAGGTAACGAGCGATTCGCATGCCGTCTATACCGGCACCAGGGTAGTGTCACTCTTCGAACTCATTGTGAATGCGCTGCAGGAAGTCTTCGGCTGGGCAGTGAAACGGTAACAAAGCTTCCGCATTCGGCACGTTCAAGAAATGCTCCGGGGCTTGGTAGGTGAGTTTTTGCGTAACGGAGAGAAATAACCGCCCAAAGAAGCTTTCGTTTGTGATTTTCGTGAGCGTGCTCGCCCCTCCGTTAATTTCTTTCTCTTTGCCGAATGCGGAAGCTTTGTTTATGGGTGAAAAATAAAAAAGTGTGAGTAAAAATATGGAGAGAACTTTGCTCTTTTCACCTTAAACTTTGAATCGTTTCTCGTCTCTTGACAAAGCTTTTTTTGGCTTTGTTTTTTTATTAAATTTGTAGTACTATTATAGCTAAGTACACGGGTGTGTTTTTTTAATTCGAATGCTCTCGACTGAAGCGAGGAGAAGTCATTGCTTTCATACCTCTTTGTCGCTTCGATCCCGAATGCATTTCTTCAATCAAAACAAAAAGAACGGTCCGCCCACCTCTCCGCTTACCGGAGACGTGATGCGGGCGGGGAGGCAATTCGTTTCACTTCTTTCGGTAGCGATACTGATGGGGGTTTGTGTCTGGGGATTCGCTTCCTCGGGTGTTTTTGCGCAAACAAATCCGGTGACAACCACCACGCCGACAACGACGACTCCCGCGCTCACAACTCCCGTGTTGGCGAGCGAGAAACAAATCAGCGCTTCCGCAATTCTCCTCGATGGCAAGGGATCGCCCGTGCCGAATGGCGAATACGAAGTGCGCTTCGGTATTTATCGGGTGAACCGGACGACGAGTGATCCGTACCCGTCGGACACCGATAGCGCGCTTCGCGTGTGGACCGAAACGCAAACGGTTGTCGTCAAGAACGGCATTATGAATGCCTACCTCGGCGCGACAACCGCGTTTCCGGGGAATCTTACGTTTGAGGGCGGGGAATATTTTCTCGGAATTCGCGTGGGAACCGACTCGGAAATGATTCCGCGCAAAAAATTCGGTACGTTTACCAACGCGATCAATTCGCAGTTTCTCCGCGGGCGGATGATTGGTGAAAACGCGGGGGATATCACGACCTATGATGTGGGCGGGAAAATAAATATCAAGAAACTTCCAACGGGCACGAAGGGAAACACACTCCTTCTTGCAAACAACAAAAGTTTTACCACGCTCGTCAAAGATGTCTCCGGTCTCTCGAGCGATGTGAGCGGTCTTTCGGATGATGTGTCGAATTTGTTGGGTGATAGTCACACACAGAATACTGATACGGGAACGACGTCGCTTACCTTCAATCTCGGATCGGGCACGGCGATTGGTTCGAACAATTTTGACCTCACGGTTTCGAATACCGCGAATGCACCGGCGCTTCGCTACAATGGCACAGCAGGGGAGTGGCAATTCTCGGACGACGGGACGACCTTTACCTCGATCGGAGCAGGGAGTGGGGGGGGAGGTGTGACCGGAACTGGGACGAATGGGTATGTTTCCTATTGGACAGGAGTGAGTACACTTGGGTCGGAGCAATACCTTGCGGTGTCGCGCGGTGGTATCGGTATTGATGCGTCTGGTATTACCGATGGGCAATTGCTTATCGGAAACGATGCAGCAAATGGTTTCACGCTTGCCGGTCTTGCGGCGGGAAATGGTCTTGCCGTATCAAGTGGCGCGGGATCGATAACACTCTCGCTTGATGTTGCGACGACCGGAGCAACAGCGACGACACAGTCGAATTCCGGACTCGAACTTGTCGCATCAGGACTCCGACTTCTCGGCGGGTGCGCGGATGATCAAATTCTCAAGTGGGACTCGGGAACCTCGCAATGGATATGTTCGAATGATTTGGGAGGGGCGACGGCGATTATCGATGTGAGAGAGGGATCAACGACCTATCCGGGTGTCGATACACTCACGTTTGACGCGACTGGATTCAGCGTATCGCAAGTGGGAAGTGAGGCGACCGTGACGCTTGATACTTGGAACGGCACCGACATTGACATCTCCGATTTCACCAATCTCTCCGCTTCTTCCGGGGTCGTTTTGACCGGCGACGCGCTCTCCCATTCAACCGCGGACGGCTACATTCACATCCCTTCAGCCGGAGCCTCCACCCAAATTCTCCAGTACTC
>JAYRSG010000164.1:0-5769 GCA_041920175.1 Candidatus Moraniibacteriota bacterium
TCGGTCGCGCCGACGACCGCGCACCCACCGGTTGCGATCGCGCATCCGGTCCCCGCCGTCCCGATTTGCTTCTCCGTCGTTGTAATACCGGCGGGCATCGTTCCTTGCGTATCGACGATCGAAGTTTGGATCGCCGAGAGGAGAGACTGCGCGTCGGTCGCACGCTTGGCGTTTCGCGCGTCTTGAAACCGCTTCGCCGGATCGAGCGCCACGAAAACAACCGCCGCCAGAACGACGATCATGCCGATCACCAAGAGAATTTCGATGAGGGTAAACCCCCGAGAAGATTTCTTCGTTTCAGTCATACCACTTCAAAAGAAAAATCACTCCCGTTCCAAGAAGAAACACTGCCAAAAAAGCATAGGCCAATAGAAGTGTCCTCCTGGAGAATTTAACAAAACGCTTCGAAGAAACGTTCTCTTCCGATCGTTCGGCGGATGTCCGTTCATCGAGCGCATGAGAATGAAATCGTTCACGCACGCCTCCAACTTCCTCCGATTGTTTTTCCGCGTCGGGCGATGAAATATCTTTTTCCGCAAACATAAGTTCGACGGAAAGCGTCAAACCATCATCACCTTCGGCGTTCTTCTCTTCGGCGAGAGCCTCCACGGCGTTTCTTTTGGAAAATTCGATGGAAAATCCGGCGCGTTCCGCTCGGTCCCGATCGAAATTACCAAGATCTCCCTCCGAGAATGAACCGACAAAAACAATGTTCTTGGGAGAAAGCGCGAAATGATTCTCCAAGAAGCGCTTCGTATTCTCCACCGATTCAAGAGTAACCGATTCAAGCGATGTCACGCTCGAAAGCACCACTCCGCCGGAAACGCCCGCCACAAAAAATCCATCTCCTCGACTCACCAGGAGAAACGGTTCTTTCCGGTCGGCAAAAAGCGACGCCAGCGCGCACGATTCCGGAAGCGTCAGAGACACCCGAAATCCGGCATCTTTCACCGCGCTCGCCACGACACGGGCAAACGATGCAACCAGAGCGACCACTTGGACGCATCGCCCTTCGGAAGAAGAAAAAGGAACCCTCCGATAATCCCAAATCATATGCTCCATATCTTCGGGAATAAGTTTTCCCGCAGCTCGGAGTACCGTCTTGCGTTCTTCTTTCGACGAAGCGTATGCCTCTTTTTCAGGAAGCGAGAGCGTTGCAACATAGGTGAACGGCTCGCCGACCAAAACCCGAACGCTTCGCCCGAGCGCCGAGCGCATTGTTCCCAACACCCGCCCGATATTTTCCGGCGTCCACGGAAGACTCGCGAGCTCCTTGACCTCGCCCCCCCGAACGGAAAACCCTTTGACGGCGGTCGTCGTAATAAAAAGAATTTTTTCGATATCAAGCATAGGCTGGGACAGGAGTGAAGAGTGAGGAGTTGGTAGTAATGCCAACTTACCCTGAAAACTTCTATCATGCACGCCAAGATTGCAAAAAGTAATTTTTTGAACGTCGGATCAGCATTCGTGAAACGTGTGAAAAAAATTACTTTTTGCAATCTTGGCAACTCAGAAGGGAGCAGAGATGAGGGTAATTCGGCATAAGGAATCAGAAGTCGGAAATTGGCAATTGGTTACAGTATACACCATTCTTACGGAATCGCGTGCCAGCTGATCAACTTAATACCCGATCCGGTTCGGTCGAAAACAACCTCCGTCGCATGATCATATTCACCATTGGTTCGCACCGTCGCCGTCCACCGATTGCCCGCCTTCGAAAGAGAAACCGAACAGGTCCCTTCCGGTCTCGCGACCGTTCCTCCCGCGTAGGAATTGTTTGCTCGCGAAAAAAGAAGCGTGTCTTCGACGCATCCGTCAAGGAGCGCGCGCGCCGAAGCGCCATCGGAGAGCGAGAGCGAGGTCTGCGCGTCACTAATTGAGAGCATGGTCACCGTAACCCCGAGCATGAGTGAGATCGCAAGGAGCACAAAGACCGTGGAAATAACGACAAACCCTTTGGAAGAAATCATACTCGAAATTATTTCCCGCTAATTGCTCACTGTTCTCTTCCGCCAGCTGGCGAACTTGTTCCTTGTCAAATGTCACCGGTCAAATGTCATCGGTTCCCTGTTCATTGCGTGTTCGATCGAATTTCGGCGGACGAGCGGAGCGCCGTGCTACTCGCGTATTCGAAACGATTGCTCGCGGAAGTCGTTCCCAATTGAAATTCGAAACCGATATTTTTCGTTTTGCCGTCGGCGGAAGAAGCGTTGGTGAAAATAATCGAATTCACGGAAATATTCGATGACGTAAGCGCGATCGGCGCCGCAGCCCCAAGCGCAACGCGGAGCGCGCCGCTCGAAACATCGAACACAATCGGATCATTCGGCGCGACACCCCGAAGCGTCACTTTCGATCCGGGAGTCGTCGCCACATTCACGCCGAAATTCGAATTCGCCATATCGATATCCGTCGCCTCGCGGATAAAGAACGAGAACTTCTCTCCCGCAAAACGCGCGTTCGAAACCGCATCATGATGCGTCCCGGTTTTTGCGCCGATACCCATCATATTCCACCCAAACCCAACAAGCGAAACCAATACCATCCCGACAATGCCAGTATAGAGGAGCGTTTCGATCAAAGTAAAAGCCTTTGTGTTTTTCTTTTTTTGAAACATAGGAGAGCTTCGTTTCACTCTTCAATCAAAAATCTCTTTAGGACTTGCAAATTTGAGTGCAGTTCGAGGCGCAAGCGAGGAACGGAGTAAACTGTATGTAAACATACAGCGTCGAGTACCGGAGTTTGCAACGAAGAAATGCGCCAAATTTGCAAGTCCTAGATGTTGTCCCACGAAAAATCAAACCATACTGCCGTCGCCGAAACACCGTTCGTCCCATGCGTCGCGAAATTTCCCGCGCCCGACGAAACAAGCGCCGAGCCATCCCAGAGCTGTGTTGACACTCGCCGATTCGCATCCGCCACGATTAAAAACAGTTCATCGCTCCCCGAGAGAGGTATTGTTCGCATCGCCTGCGCGACACCCGAGAGTGCCGGAAGCGAGATCACCGAACCGTCGAATGCATTAGTAGCCGCCGCATATTTTCGAAGTTGCACATTATTCGAATTGTTGCTATAGATCGCAAGCGCGTCGCCGGAAACGGTTTCATAGGCGATATGAAAACTCCGCTCCGTCCCGGCGCTACTCGTCGTCGTCAAAATATTATTGGTCGGTGTCGTCCAGACGGGCGTCGCGTCAGCCCGAAAACAAAAGATGTCGTCCCGAGTATCCTTGTTGCAGGAGAGAAAGAACGTCGAGAGCGGACTCCCTGCAACCGTCGTATTCCCGAGTCGCGTCGTTCCAACGCCCTGATTGGACGCATTCGCCGCCGCGCTCCACGTGCCTCCTCCCGACCCGTTCGCCGTAAAAATTTTGACTGTATTCGCGCGATCGGTCGCGCTGTCCGGATAAACGATCGCCCCGCGAAGGGGATCGCCCCCGCTCCACGCGAAGTCAACCCGATGAAGCGCCGTCGAAGGCGCGACCGCCGAGTGCGTCGCATGAAGTGTCCAGCTCGCCGTCTGATAGGCGCCGCCACCGAAATATTCCGTTTGCGTATCGCTCGCTTGATTGAAAAACGCCGCCATCGCCTCACTCGTCCCGGGACGCGCGCGCACGGTGATGATCGAAGGAATGCCGGAGAGCGCACGGAGCGAGACGACGCCCGACCATGACGATCCATTCCACACGCGCAACTTCGGCGTCGTCGTATTGTCACTAGAGACCGCAAGAAAATCGCCATTTGCAAGGTAATTCCCGTCGAAATTTTGCGCGTCGAGAAAGGTGTTGTTATTCCAATTCGCAAGGAGCTGAACATTTCCCCACGAGCTCCCATTCCACACCTGTCCGTAAATATACTGCGTCGTGCCGTTTGAGTGACGAGAGAGGAGAATTTTTTCGTTCCGCGTTGGCGACGAGAAAAGACTGATCGCACGCGCCACACGATTAGTCGTACCTTCATCCACATCGGCGACAAACGACGAGGCGCTCCATGAATCCGTCTCACCGTCAAAAATTTTGAATCGAATCGCATCCGTCGTCGTCCCGCCATCACCATAGACCAACATACCGCGCTTCGGAACAAGAGGTTTCTTCCAATCGGTAAGATAGGAAACGAACGAAATCGTATTCGTCCGCGCCGATGAGACCGGCCATACGACCGTCGAAATAATCTTGCGACTCATGGAATCCGGCGTTCCGCCGCTTGCGACAACGTTACCGCTTCCATCCCGAGACACATTTTCGATGGCAACCGTTCGTACATATTTCCCAAACGAAGTCGAAGCGCCCGAAAGCGCCCAGGTTCCGCCCAATCCCGTTCGATCAATGCCTGAACTCGGAATGGGAGAAATCGACGCAAACGATTGATTCTTGAGAGAATGAAGCGCCTCGATTCCTTCACTTGCATACTGCGACGCGATCATTTCTTCCTCCGCCAATCGATCCATATCAAGTCCCTGGAGGAGAAGTGAAATCACACCCGATGAAAAAATAGCAAAAAGTGCCGTTCCGAGCATCACCTCAAACACGGAAAATCCGCGACTGCTTCGAAAAAATATATTTTGTTTTTGATGTTTTCTTTCCACTGCTCTATTGTACCACGGGAAATTAAAGCAGGTGGTAAATAGTGAATAGTTTGCAAACCAAAATCCGTCCTATTTATTTTCGTCAAATGTCAAATGTCAATGGTCAATGGTTCATCTCATCCTATCCACTCAAAAAAACTTTTGAGCGCGCGGCGGAGCGACACGGACGTCTCACGATCGAGAGAGAGTTTGGGGAGCGAAACGAGCGAATTAACAAAGAGGATCCGCAAAAATTTTACCGCCCCTTCCCCGAAGGGAAGCGCCGTCGTCGTCCGTTCGCGATGCGCCCCGCACACGACGCCACCCAAGTCGGGACTGAAAAAATACCGCTCGCCCGAGGACAACGCTTCCCGTCCTCCGGCACAAGCCTTTGTGTCCACCCGATATCCGAGCCGCTCCAAAAACTTCCAGGAGAATCCCTGCGAGAGGAGAAATATTTTCTCAAGACATCGATCCTCCTCTTTCCCATCAAGTCTCGGAAGTGCGCTCACGATATCAAGCGCGCGCAGATACTCGAGAAGGAGCGCAAAGAGTTCGCGATCCGGCTCATCTTCCTCGACCAGTCGATCGATCGCCGATACCGCACAAAGCGCCGCGCGGAGCGCCGCTTCGCTCTCTCGAATATGAGGGAAACTCGATTCCGCGATCGCGCCCGCGATATTCCCCTTCCCGCGACCCTTCATCACCGAGAGATGAATTACATTAAGCGTCTCGAGCTGCCCCGCGAGCTTCGCCTCGGACTTCCTCACCCCGCGCGCCACCGCCCGCACTTTGCCCCGTTCCGCCGTCAAAAACGAATACACCCGGTCCGTCTCGCCGATATTTCGTTTCTTCAAAACAATGGCGGGGGTGGAGAGGTGCATGGGTCATGCGATATGAAATAAATTTAATTGCGGTTTAACGTCTATTATCTGATTTCCTCTGTCTAGAATATCTTTATACGTCAGGACTTCCACACCATGCAATGCGTGATTCATTTTCCTCAAGCCCTCCTTCTTATCACTATCCCACATCGCGCTATTCCCAATCAAAATATACGAACGCGGTTTCAATAGGCTAATGTCGTATCCATAATGTAGCTTAACATTCCTTTCTATTTCAAGGCGTAACCTATCAATCTCTCCCAAATAATTCACAACTTGCCCAATTGCAGTATTAGTTTCTGATGTCCATTTCCAAGAACCA
>JAYRSG010000165.1:0-5619 GCA_041920175.1 Candidatus Moraniibacteriota bacterium
CCCGAAAGCTTTCGGGGGGCACTGTTCCCGCATTGTACGGGCGGTCCCGCCACGGCGGGATCCCCGCCCTGAATCCGTATACGGGTGCAGGGCACCCCGCCGCGGCGGGGGCGCCCGTACGGAAATGGGAACGAATACGCATGTGGGAACAGGGCCCCGATGCATTGGGGCCCGTACGTATTTCGGATGCCGAATCGGGTTCAGGGCGATTACCCAGAATCGCCCGTACGGGAACGGATGCGAATACCAAATACAGGAACGGGAAAAAATTGACACAAAACAATATGTTGATCCGATTGATGATTTTTACAAAAAATTATGTCAAGAATTGAAGCTGAAAAAGTCGTAAAGAAATACGCTGAAAAATTGAAGGCGGAGAAGTATCCATTCTCGGCTATGTATTTGTTTGGCTCTTTTGCGAAAAACACATTTCATAAGGACAGTGATATCGACATCGCCGTTGTTTCCGATGAGGTTCGAAGGAATCGAGAACAAGGTCGGTTTAAACTCTGGGAACTCCGCAGGGATGTGGATCTTCGCATCGAACCGCACGGATTTTCTCCCAAAGACTTTTCTGAGGACTGGCGCCCGATGGTGCATGAGATCAAAACAACGGGGATTCGGATCAAGTAAGTGGGCGACACCACCCGCATCGTCTCCGTCAAAGGCTTTCTCCTTCGACCCCGGCATCTCCAACTGGGCGCAGTATACGGGAACCTGCACCGGAACCTTGAACGGCGACTGGCACCGCAAGCTTGCGGTGCTGGTGCGCCGGCCCCACCATGGCCACGATCATTGACCCCGATCTTTTGACAAAAACGAAGAAGAATACAATGGCTCTCTCACCATGAGGAGAGGTTCGAAAGGTTCTGTCCTTTCGTAATTGCCTCTCTTTAGAAAAAACCCTCTTTATGAGGGTTTTTTCTTCTTTTCAATTGTCTACCCTTTTCCATCTCGCTTTTACGGAAACAAAAACTATGAGATCATTCTCCTTGATTTCTCGTGACAACATCTTTTTCGTTTCCCATGAAAAACAACACTTCCCTCGCCGCGCTCGTTGCCGCGCTTCGACGTGAGGGCGCTCTCGTTTCAAAGCCGGTAACAGATGCGTTCCGCGCGATCGATCGCGCCTTGTTTGTGCCGACCGAAAGTCGCATCTTCGCCTACGAAGACCGTCCGCTCCCGATCGGTTTCGGACAAACCATCTCCCAGCCGACCACGGTCGCCTTCATGCTCGAGCAACTCGGAACAAAGCCGAGTGACCGTATACTCGATGTCGGGTCGGGATCCGGATGGACGACGGCACTCCTCGCCTCTCTCGTCGGGCCGAAAGGACGCGTCATCGGCACCGAAATCATCCCCGAACTCATCCGCTTCGGACAAGAAAATCTCGCCCGCTTCGACTTTCCGCGCGCCCGCATTCTCACGGCAAGAAAAGATATCGTCGGCTTCCCCGACGAAGCTCCCTATGACCGCATCCTTGTTTCCGCCGCCGCCGAAACCCTCCCCCGCTCCCTCGTCGCCCAACTCAAAACGGGCGGCACCCTCGTCATCCCCGTACGGAATTCCGTGTGGCGCTTGACAAAAGAAAACGAAAATAATCTCTCCGCCGTCGAATATCCCGGCTTCCGTTTCGTCCCGCTCATTACCTGCAACAAGCGTAAATAAAAGGGGTCAGGTACCTTTTCTCGGTCTTCCCCTTTGTTTCAGTGTTGAAATCAAACCAAGTATTTCCGCTGTTTTCTGAATCCACCCTTCACTCCCAAACGGTCGTCCCCTTTTGATGGAACCCCGAATCTGTTCGCATTGTTCCTCTTCATTCCCCTGGCATTCATTCACCCATTCCCTATACGCAAGCGGTCTGTCAACCGGCCATTCGGATAAAAGTTTTTTCTGTTCAACGGTTCCGTGTTCTCGTATCCAGAGACTGGACCACTTCCAGTCCTTGGCTTTTTGAACCAGTCCGGATCTCACGGGATTTCGTTCCACGTACCGGCAGAGTTGGAGAAAATATTCGTCCTTTTCTACGGGAAAAGATTTGAATCGTCCTTGATAGACATGTCCGTACCCGGTTGTTTTGTAGTGCGTATGGTACCGTTGGGTATGCGTATGCGTTATCCATCGCATAAATCGCGAAAGGTCTTCTCCCTTTTCCGGACACAAAACAAAATGCCAATGATTTGGCATAATGCAAAAAGACAGGATGCGCATCGGATACTTTTCTTTCGCTTCAGAAAGTATCGTGAGAAACGCCTCGTAGTCTTTTTCTTTTTGGAAAATTTTTTCTCTGCCGTTCGCGCGATTCAAGACATGATACACCATGTCACCGACGGCCGAGCGAGGTATTCGCGACATGCAGGCAGAGTATCATGACTTTTGACGAAAGAAAAGGTACCTGACCCCTTTTTATCTCACATACCGTCCGCGATCGCGGCGCCGGATTTTTTGATTTTCTCTTGAATCCACCTCATTACCGCACCGAAATTGAGCGGCATGTAGAAAAAGGTGCGCACCCTGCCTCTCACGAATTTCCGATTGTCCCACTCGAACGCTTTCCCGTCCCACAAGGCGGGATCAAACCGGGGACAACACACGTTTTTTTCATTCATAGTTTTTTTGTTAACGCTTAAAAAATTTGGATTTCGTCCAGAGAGCGAAAATTTTACTTCTTATACCTGTTTGCGATTTTCATCGCTCTACCATTTCTTTCAAGGTGTCTATGACGGCACGTTCCCAAAAACAGAGAGCATACCGCCCTATCAAGAACCCGCCCAAAACACGAAGGATCGGGTTTTTTAATTCGACATCGTAGGTATAGTTGATTCTTGTACCTTCCGGAATTTCTTCCATGAGAAATTCTTCGTGGCCGGAAGTGCCGAGGTCACTTCTGTTGTCCGAAACATATCCGATCGGCGGACACAATTGCGTTTCCATGTACACAGGAATAGTCCGCCCGAATGTTTTTGCTCTGGCCTCAATGGTGAGATGGTTTCCGTCTCTTTTGAGTATGCGCAACGATTGAGCCACTTTTGGAAAATATTTCGGCATATTTTCAAAGTCGCTCATTATCTTGTAGACCTCTTCGCGAGGAGCGCGTATAACCCAAGATTTTTTCAGAAGAATTTTTTTCATACCGATATTCTAACACAAGGAGCTATGTTTCTCCCTCATTCCACCTCAACAGTATATCCCTCCGCAAGAAAAAACGCACCTTCATGTGGTGCGCTTTTTGCTTTCTTGGCTCGCACTGGCGAGACAGCTTTCGAATTTTAATTGAGAGGGAGCGTTTCCTGATCCGGTTGTTTCACTTCAGGAAATAATCCAAATAAAACAGATCTAATAAAAAGGGAGCATGCTGGGATTATCCATGCACGCTCCCGGGTACTAACGAGAGGTTAGCAGTAACGCGAGTGGTACTCGTGTTCGCTTACCACTTCAACTTCATCAAAGGAGAGCTCCCGATTAACGAGAACGACCGGCTGTTCATATCCGCCCTTGTACTCGCTTATTGGAATAATCGTCCGGGCGCGAGCGCGGATGAAATCGGCCACTTCATCATCAGTGAAACGATCGCGACCTTTCTCCATTGCATCGCCGAGTTCCTTGCGGCGTTTTTCGTAAGCCGCATGGTCAGCAATGTAGATGTCGTTAGCTCGGTTCGCTGTGACGCGAATGACGAACCGTTCGCAATCATCCCGTCGATAATGTCCTGGGATTTCCAGAGACTCGATCGGAGTTTCCGGGGTCACTTCGCCAATACCGCACCAGAGAAAGCCTTCGTATGCGATCTCCGGCACAGTACCGTCGTTCCTGACATTCCACGGCGCCAACCGATAGCCGCTACCAATGAGACCGTAACGATCTTCTTTAGGGAGCTTTTCCACGTTTTCCTGACCTTGCCTGATCCGCTCCGCGTCGCGATACTCAGCGAAGCAAAAGAGCGGACCGACAGAGCTTGGAAATGGCATGGTCGGAGACAGAGCAAACAGGTCAACCTTTTCCGTGGGGATCGGGTGCGACACGATTTGCTTGAGTACGACATCTTCGAGATACTTTTTAAACTCCGCCATAACATCAGCGGTCCGGAACATCGTAAGCTCACCAGGTTCACGCTTCCACATGCTCCAGTTCCACTTCCCATTCGGTTCCGGCTCGTACTCGCGACCAAGATCGTTATCGTGCACTAGCAACGGCGACCGGCGGCGTTCGTGCGTATGAGTCAGTCGCGACAACTTCTCAGCGTCACGATTGATCAAGCTTGTCAGCAAACCAATGGCTTCGAACGAAGCCTTGCTTGTGGACTGACAGTTGCACGCGCCCTTGTACTTCAGGTACATCTTGGGATGCTTACAGAGCTTGCTGTTGACTTTGGAGCTACTCATGAACTTCCTGCGATCTTGCTCCCAGTCTTTGCCGACATACAAATAGAACGTCGGTCCCGACTCGTCGTCGTAGACATGGAGCTCCTTCTTCGGAATCACGATTTCCGTAACAGCGGCTATATCGTTCCAGCGGCCACCCGGTATGAGCCCTTGTACGCGGCAGAAGTAGAGCTTGAAGTCCTGTCCCCTGATCTCACGAACAAGGCGAAACTTCTGCTCACCGGAGCCATACACATCGAACTCAACCTCGATTCCGGGAACTCGCCAGTTGCGCTCTTCGAGCGACCGGACAATGGCAGTACTCACGACATCGAACGGGAACTGCTGGCTCTTGGGGTAAAGGAATTGCATCACATTGCTCCTTACTGATTGCTGGGTTTGCTTGTCAGACAGTTTCCAAAACCATCCTTCTTTCGCACGCCATCCGGCGCGTTTCTGTCTCAGTTTTCCGAGATAAACTGTCATACCTTCTTCTGGTCATTTTTCCTCTTTCCAGACTGTGGACTCGAGCGAAAATGTCACTTGAACCATCAATCCGATCAGAAGTAGCGACCAGGAACAGCCCATGCTTTCCACACGGGATCACCTGCTGGACAATTGCTCTTATGGCATCCAAGAGTTATCTCTCCTTCTAATTTTCAAAGAAAAACTACGTGCTCCGTAGCGAGGTTGCAGATGGAATCAGCAACGTAGAACTCTAGCACACTTTTATCAATCTGTCCAGACTTGTACCCTTGCACCGTCAAGTTTACACTCGCCAATTCCTGAAGCCGCTCTATCGGGATCTTCCCATTCATCCCCAGTCCTCGACACTCCCTCTCAACCCTTTGATGCCACGAATGATGGAGGGGCTGGGAGCATAAAAACTCCATACGATTTAGGGGCGTATGGAGTGCAAGATGTATGTGAACTTATGCAGTCGCTGTACCCACATTCTGTCCACAACTGCAACATCTCGAAACACAAAAGGGGTCAGGTACCTTTTTCTCTTCTTTCGTCTCATATAGTATATCTCTCTCCAAGAAAAAACACACCATCTCAAGTATGTTTTTCTACCCTGCTCGCCTGGCGGGACACCCGCCTGCCGGTAGGCAGGGCTTTCGAACGTTTGAGTGGGAGCGGGCGATACCGTTTCCGGAAGAAGCGACCGCTCTCATAAGAGAGGTTATCCCTCTCATCTAGAACTTTTTGTTCACCTTCAGTTCTCTTCGGATCTCTCCCCGATTTTCCAAACGCC
>JAYRSG010000166.1:0-5612 GCA_041920175.1 Candidatus Moraniibacteriota bacterium
TATTCTCTTGGTGGCGACTGTTGTCCTTATCGGTGTCGGATATGCCGCGCTCTCGTGGAAGGGTGCCGACCGGGCGGGCGCCGGGAAGATTCAGGAAAAGACGCTTGCCTTCGTTAAAGAGAATATGGTGCAGCCCGGTACCGAAGTGAATATTTCCGAATTCGTTCGGGAGGGGAGTCTCTACCGGGTTGTTTTGAAGGTCGGATCCGAAACCATTACGGCCTATGCTACGGCGGATGGGAAAAATTTCTTTCCACAGGTGATTGACATGGATCAAGCGGCTTCAAAAGAAAAGGCGCCGCCGCCTGTTGTCGAAGCCGCGACCAAGAAAGACAAGCCCGATGTCGAACTTTTTGTAATGAGCTACTGTCCCTACGGACTCCAGGCGCAGAAGGGAATGCTTCCCGTCTTGGAGACACTCGGCGGTTCCATTAATTTTTCCATGCGATATGTGAGCTACATCATGCATGACAAGAAGGAATTTGACGAAAACATCCGCCAGTATTGTATCGAGAAAGAAGAGCGAGCGAAGTATCCCGGCTATCTCTCCTGTTTTACCGCTTCGGCTCTTGGTGATTCCGCGGGGTGCGGGAAAACGGCTGGTATTTCTGAGGCGAAGAATGCCGCGTGCGTCGCGGCAACCGACAAGAAGTTCGCTCTTACCGAAAAATTCAAGGCTTCTACCGGAACCTATCCGCCCTTTGGTATCGATCAGGAACTCAATGAGAAGTACGGCGTTCAGGGGTCTCCGACGCTTGTCGTGAACGGGAGTACGCTCAATGCCGGACGCGATCCGAAAAGTCTCCTCAAGGCGATTTGTTCGGGATTTACCAAACAACCGGAAGCATGTTCCGCTGAACTTTCCTCTGACCAGCCGTCTCCCGGCTTCGGTTCGGGAGTCGCTTCCGCCGGTTCAAACGCCTCTTGCAATTGATCGATATTTTTCAGAAATATAAAAAATTTTCCTATGGAACTCCAAGAAATTTTCAAACATATTCAAGAAATGAAGAAGGAACAGAAAGAGATCAAAAAAGAATATCGCGATGTGTTGGTGCAGAATCTCGACTACGAGAAATCGGTCGAAGAACTGGAGAAGGCGAGGGAGAAGAAAATGATGTTTGAACAGAAAGCAAAAGAGTCTCTCGGGAAACGCTATGAGCGATATGAAGAGCTTTCGGATGAAATCAAGGCGAATCAGGAGATGCTTTCCGACATTGCGATGACGACCTTGATGGATGGCAAAACCGTGGAAGCGGTCGATGAGTACGGCAATAAATACGAACCCATTTTCGCCGTTCGCTTCAAAAAGCAAGGGTAACGTTTTTCTTGGGTTTGTCGGTTATTGTTTTTTCGGGGAACGTGATATACTGGACAACGCTGTGAAAGTCGCGAATTATTAACCGTACAGGGAGGGGTACAAATGCGCGTATGGCGGAAGAACCGAAACGGGAAGGTGAATGGGATGTGGAGAAAGGAGAACCGATATCGCCGATGGAAAAGATTCAAGGAGGAGTTCATGCGCTTCGGGAGCGATTCGCTCGGGGAGGATTTTTTTCGTTGATCGTTTTCTTCGCGATCGGCATTCTTTTTGGCGTTTCGGCGAAGATGCTCGCCGCACGGAACGTGACGATCGGCTATTGGGATTACACGATTTCATCGAAAGATGTTTCCGCTCTCGATTTGAATGCCGTTCAGCAAAAGCTTGTTGCCACGCAAAAAGAAGAAGCGAAAAAGCAAGAGGAGGAACTTAAGAAGGCGCAAGAAGAGGCGGAGAAGAATCTCCCGCCGCTTCCTCCGACGCCGGAGCCTCCGGCGACCGTGCCGCAAGAATAAAAAAGCGAAATTTTATTCGGAGTTTGCCTGTTTCCCGTTTAACCGTTAATTGAACAATCTTTATGGATTTTTCGGAAAAGAAAGATACGGAGAAGGATGAGGAAAAGTCATCGATGTTTGGCGACTCGAGTGACTTTGAAGATATGCCTCTCGATGAGGCGAGTGAGTCATGGAGGGAGGAACAATTGAAAAAGAAGGTGAAGAATTTAACATCGCTCCTTTTTCTTATCGGAGGACTTTTTGTGGGCAGTCTCTACGTAGATATCGCTCAGCTGGTGACGAAGTCCGGTTTTTCGTCGGGCGCACTCTCCAAAACCGATGTGGTGTCCGCGGCGGGAAAAACCTGGGTCGCTTATGATCAGCCGATTGTGCGTGTGACTGCCATTACCGACGAAACGTGCGAGAAGTGTCAAACCGATGAGGCGCTCGTCTGGCTCCGTCGTATCGCCCCGACGGTCTCTGTTGAAAAGCTCGACGCATCAAAAGATAAACGAGCCGGGGATATTATGAAATCGGCGGGCATTCTGTCTATTCCTGCTTTCATTTTTTCGAAAGAAGTGGCGGATATTCCGGTCTATGAACAGGCGGAACAATTGTTCCGGAAACTCGAGAAAGACGATCGATATGTGCTCGATACGGCGCAGGTCGGCATCCCGGTCGGAAAATATCTTGAATTGCCGGAAGTGGGAGAGAAGGATATCAAATTCGGTCCGGAAGACGCGCCGGTTCGAGTGGTGGAGTTTACTGACTTCCAGTGCCCGTTCTGCAAGGCTTTTCACGAGACGCTCCAAAGTGAACTCAAGGCGTACGGAGACAAAGTACTCTATGTTTTCAAACAGTATCCGATCGCCTCGATTCATCCGCAGGCGGAAAGCGCTTCACTCGCTTCGGAGTGTGCCAATGAACAGGGGAAATTTACGGAATACGCCGACACGCTTTTTGGGAAACAGGACGAATGGGGGAAGCAGACCGGTACCCAGAAGTTCAAGGATTACGCGCGGACGCTCAAACTCGATACAGGAAAATTCAACACATGTCTCGATGAAAAGAAGTATGAGGAGAAAATGAAGGCCAATATGGAGGAAGGGAAGAAATTCGGCATTAGCGGTACGCCGGGAACGTTCGTGAATGGAAACTTTTTGAATGGCGCCATTCCGAAGGAAGACCTGAAGGTAGCGATTGACGCGGAATTAGGTGTCGGAGAGGAAAAAATCGAAGCGGATAAGACTCCGGAAGAAGAGAAGAAGGAATAGGAGTTTTTTGGAAAGTATACTGCCTTGACACGTCGCTCGCAAGCGACGTGTCTTGGCTTGTCGCTCGCGAGCGACGTGTCTTGGTTTGTCGCTCGCGAGCGACAAACCTTGCCTTTTGCCGAAGGACAGGGTAAACTGCGGGTAAAGTTTCGGGGTGGGCAAGCCTTTTTTGGTTTCTCGCCGAGGGTTTTTGTTCATGCGTTTTCGGGCCTGTAGTAAAGTGGTATTACGCAGCATTCGCATTGCTGAGTCGGGAGTTCGATTCTCCCCAGGTCCACACCGCTCGCATAGCTCAGTTGGTTAGAGCGTTCGATTCACATTCGAAAGGTCTCTGGTTCGAGTCCAGATGCGAGCACAGGGGAGAAATTTCCGGTTTTGGAATTTTAACGTTTATCCGTATGCAGACAAAAGTCGTATTTGTGAAGGATGTGGCAGGAGTGGCGAAGGTTGGAGAGGTGAAGACAGTACGCGCGGGATACGCGCGGAATTTTCTGTTTCCGCAAGGATTTGCCGAACCGGGGACGGAAGCGGCGCTTCGAAAAGCTTCGGCGCTTCGCGAGCGGGAGGTGAAGAAAGAAAAAGAGGCGCTCGCGAAACTGAATGAAGAGGCGCAGGCGCTTCGCGAGCGGGAGGTGCGCATCGGCGTCAAGGAGAAGGACGGCGTGATGTTCGGATCAGTTACGACGCGGGATATCGTCAAAGCGCTCGAGAAGGACGGTGTCATCGTGTCGGAGAAAAATATTCTCCTCGAGAAACCGTTGAAGAAGCTTGGGAGTCATGAGCTCGAAGCGGATTTCGGTCATGGTGTGAAGGTTCCCTTTGTGGTAGTATTGAAAGGCGCGTGAAGCGCTTCGCACTTTTTATTTTCTTCTTGGGGAGTCTCTCGGAAACGGGGGACTCTCTGTCTTTGTAAGACAAGTTAAGAAAGTCCGCTTTTTCGGAAAAAATTATTTTTTGCTTGTCTTCCGCTTCGCTCGAAAGCCGCAAAAAAAAATTTTTTCCGAAAAAGCTCTGCCGATTCTTTTGAATTTGAAGCTTTTTTAACATGTTCTAAGAGCAAGCATAATTCGGATATGAAATGTTTATGATGAAGATGAAGAGGAAAAAGAAACGGACGTGCTTCATTTTTGTGGTGGGGGGCGTGATGAGTGGGGTGGGGAAGGGGATTGCGTCGTCATCGATCGGGAGAATTCTTGAGTCGCGCGGCTTTAGTGTGACGGCCTTGAAAATCGATCCGTATATCAATGTGGATGCCGGCACGATGAATCCGACCGAGCACGGCGAAGTCTTCGTGTTGAATGATGGCTATGAAACCGATCAGGATATGGGGAACTATGAGCGGTTTCTTGGGAAAAGTCTCTCGCGCGAAAACTACATGACGACGGGAAGCGTGTATCAGTCGGTGATTACGCGCGAGCGAAATCTGGAATACGAAGGGAAGTGCGTCGAGGTGGTGCCGCATATTCCGCTCGAAGTGATCGATCGCATTAAGCGGGCGGCGCACAAAGATGAAGCGGATATCGCGATTATCGAAATTGGTGGCACAATAGGCGAATATCAGAACATTCTCTTTCTCGAAGCGGCTCGCATGCTCAAAATCAGCCGTCCGAATGATGTCCTCTTTGTGCTGGTGAGTTATCTGCCGGTTCCCAACAAAATCGGCGAGATGAAAACGAAACCGACGCAATATGCCGCGCGCACTTTGAATGGCGCCGGCATCCAGCCGGATATCATCATCGCACGGAGCGATCATTCGCTCGATGAGAAACGTAAGGAAAAAATCGCCGTCTATTGCAATGTGAAAAAAGAAGACGTGATCAGCGCGCCGGATGTCGAGAGTATCTACGATGTGCCGGTCAATTTCGAAAAAGACAATTTGAGTTCGATTCTCCTCAAAAAGCTCGGGCTCCGCGCGAAGGGGAAGGACATGGGGCGCTGGAACAGTCTCGTATCGCGAATTCGAAGCTTTGAGGAGCCGGTTCGGATCGGCGTGGTGGGGAAGTATTTCAAAACCGGGGATTTCATTCTTTCGGATGTGTATATCAGTGTCATTGAATCGCTCAAACACGCCGCATACGCGCTCAAAAGAAAGCCGGTTATCGAGTGGCTCGAAAGCGGTGATTTCGAAAACGACTCCAAAAATCTCAAGAAGCTTTCCGACTTTGACGGAATTTTGATTCCCGGCGGCTTCGGTTCGCGCGGCATTGAGGGAATAATCTCCGCTATCAAATATTGTCGCGAGAAAAAGATTCCCTACTTCGGACTCTGCTATGGGATGCAACTCGCGGTGGTTGAATACGCGCGGAGCGTTGTCGGACTTGAGCACGCCAATACCGTCGAAGTCGATCCCAAAACACCGTTTCCTATCATCGATATCATGCCGGAGCAAAAAGAGTTGATTCGAAAAAAAGAGTACGGCGCCACAATGCGGCTTGGCGCCTATCCCGCCCTTCTCAAAAAGGATACGGTTGCGTATGTCGCCTATGGAAAGAAAAATATTTCCGAACGTCATCGCCATCGCTACGA
>JAYRSG010000167.1:0-1765 GCA_041920175.1 Candidatus Moraniibacteriota bacterium
ATAGGCGTAGAAAGAATTCGGAGAAACCGGAACGATTTTTTTCTGAAACAAATATTCCGCGAGACCCTCCCCTTCGTGATCATTGACCACGATTTCATAATACACGTTCTCCGCCGGAATATACATGAGCGCGAAATCGAGCGTCCCTTCTTCGGGCACGATGTATTTGCGCGCGATCGCGTCCACATGTTTGCGGACATCGGACGAAAAAAGTTTCCGGTATTGCTTGCGATCCTCATCCGAGTTCGCCTCGACGAGCTTCTTGAAGTTTTCAAGCGGAAATTTCGAATCGACACTGATAATACCGCCCTTCAACCGTATCGCCGCGTCCACCACTTCGCCGCTCTTGAACGCGTATTGCATCGTAAAGTGCTCATGCGGCAACATTTGCGAGAGCATATCCTCGAGCAAGAGTTCCCCGAATCCGCCGCGAAGTTTGGGAGAGCGCAGAATATCCTGAAGCGACCGCACGTCCTTCCCGACTTCCAAGATGCGACTGCTCGAATGTTTCACCTCTTCGAGCGCGACCCCCACCTCGGTGCGGACCTTGCCCATTTCCTTCCCCACTTCGCCAAAAGAGTGCGCCGCCCGATCGAGACGATCGTTGAGTGTCCGCGTATTGTCTTCGAGGCGATGATTCATATTCGCCTGAAAATTCCCGATCTGTTGCAAAAAAGACGACGAGAAATGGTGCATCTCTTCCGCCATATTTCGATGCATCTCCTCCATCCGCCGCGCGAGATCCTCGCGAAGAAAATCCGCTTCCGACTTTCCAGAATTTTTCACACCGCGAAACTTGTCATAGGCGAGAAACACCACGATCCCAACAAGAACGATTGCTATAAGAAAAAAAAAGATATCCATAATTTCAAAAAAACAAACATTCAAAGTTCATCCTTTATCGTCGCAGCCCCGCGACGAAACGCTTGAGTTCGGGAACTTTATTGACCACTTCGCGCATGGGGTTTTCGAGAAATTCCATAAGGAAACGATCCATCATATTGAGACGATACTGCAACTCTTCGCTATTCATGAGCACAAATCGAATTTCGCGACCGATCTCCGCCTCGACAAATCCGATCGCCGCTTTCAGTTTGGCGCGGCTCGGACTGTTCACGACGAGAATCATATCCGCCTTGCTCTTCTGATGATTCAAAAAAATTCCGGAAACCAAGAGAAGCCGAACATCGCCGACCCCTTGAATTCTTTTGAACATATTCTCGTAGACGCTCGAATCGGGACGAACAAAAAGCGTTCGCAATTCGGAAAAGAACGGAAAGTTCGGATTGACCGAAAAAAAAGGTTTTCCGTTTTTGGTTCGCTCGACCAAAAATTTAATCTTCACGAGCGAGCGCGCTTCCCGAAGAAGCGGGCTCCGGAGAAGAATGGCTTTCTCCGCTATTTCCTCGGTCGTATAGCTCTTTTCGGGATTCAGAATGAAAAGCCGCAAGAGCCGCGCCCGCGTCTTGGAACCAAACAACGTCTCGAATATATCGGACATAACCGTGCAGAAAAAGGATAAACAGCCCCGCTCTTTCGAATTATACGAACCGCCTCGCAGAAAGTCAAAGATACAAAAAAATTCTTGTGGTATAATAAACAACATCTATGACAAAAAAGACCGAAACGCCGAAAAGCTCGACTGCCGGCAAGTTTGGTTCGTCCCCGAACAAGTTCAATCCGACGACAAACAAACCCAACCCGCCGACGGGAAAATTGAATCCCTCGGCAGACAGGTCATGCCTACCGGCAGGCAGGCAGACAT
>JAYRSG010000168.1:0-1690 GCA_041920175.1 Candidatus Moraniibacteriota bacterium
AGGAATCGTTCATGAAGTATTTCGGTCTCTGGAAGAGAAGGGGAGAGAGTGTGCCGAATTGTGGGGCGCGGTTTTCCCTGCGCCGGTTTCCATTCCGCGCATGAAACTGACGGAAGCGCTCCAGATTCTCGAGAAGGAATACGGCAAGAAAATGGAAGGCGGCGAAATCGATATCGATCCCGAAGGCGAGCGCTTGATCGGGGACTATGTGAAGCGGGAATTCGGATCGGATTTTGTATTTTTGACGCACTATCCGACGGCGATTCGCCCCTTCTATACGCTGCCCGGCGCGGATCCGCACTTTACCGAGAGTTTCGATCTTCTCTTTCGCGGACTCGAACTCGCGACCGGCGGACAGCGTATTCATGAGTACAAAAAACTCGTCGAGTCCATCAAGCGGCGCGGCATGAATCCGGACGACTTCTCTAATTATCTCGACGTCTTTCGCTATGGCTGCCCGCCTCATGGAGGCTGGGGCTGGGGATCGGAACGCACGATCCAGCAACTCTTGGGACTCCCCACTGTGAAACAAGCCGTCCTTTTTCCTCGTGACGTGAAACGCCTTACTCCGTGAGAGACTTTATAACGACTTGTTTTTATGAAATCAAAGCGCCCTTCGCGGCGCTTTTTCTTGCTCCTTCGGGGTATTTTTGGTAAGTTGAAGAGAAGGCAAGGGCATCCTTGTTTGATGTTTTTTCTTTTTTATGGATTCAAACGCGCTCGTCACTCGATACCGCCGGTATCGGAAACAACTTTCCGATACGGTGTTTGGACGATTTTCGCAAGATATTGGCATCGATCTCGGGACGGCGAATACACTCGTTTATGTGAGAGGGAAGGGAATCGTCATCAATGAGCCGTCGGTCGTCGCCGTCAATCAGCGGACGGGGCAAATTTTGGCGATCGGTCGTGATGCGAAGCGCATGGTTGGGAAGACGCCGGGGCATATTGTGGCGACGCGACCTCTTGTTGACGGGGTGGTGAGTGATTTTGAAATCACTCAGCAGATGCTTCGGTTTTTTATCAACAAGGTGCATGATACCGGTTTTGCGTTTTTGCGACGACCGCGTGTTTTGGTGGGCGTGCCGTCGGGTGTCACGGAGGTGGAGCGGCGCGCGGTCATCGAGGCGACAATGAATGCCGGCGCGCGGGAAGCGTTCCTTATCGATGAGCCGATGGCAGCAGCGATCGGCGCGCGGCTTCCGGTCATCGAAGCGTCCGGCAATATGGTGGTCGATATCGGCGGCGGGACGACGGAGATTGCGGTTATCTCCTTGGGCGGAGTCGTGGTATCGCGAAGTCTCCGCATCGCGGGCGACGAAATGAACGAAGACATCGTTCGGTACGCGCGGGATTCATTCAACCTCTTGATCGGCGAAAAGACGGCGGAAGAGGTGAAAATTTCAATCGGAAGCGCCTATATATTGAAAGAGCCCTTGACCTACGCCATTCGCGGGCGCGATTTGGTGAGCGGACTCCCCAAGGAAATCGCCGCGACCGATGAACATATTCGCGAGGCGCTGTCGCATTCGATTCGCATTATTGTCAACAATATCAAGACGATTATCGAAGAAACGCCTCCCGAGCTTCTCTCGGATATTCTTCAGCGGGGAATTATTCTTGCCGGCGGCGGGAGTATGGTCCGAGGATTCGATCGCTTCCTCGCCAATCAAACCGGCATTCCCGTTCG
>JAYRSG010000169.1:0-4760 GCA_041920175.1 Candidatus Moraniibacteriota bacterium
ATTCGAACTCCTGACCCTCCCGATTATGCCATCGGGGTGCTCTCGCCTTCGCTTTGTGGCGACAACTAAACTATGCAAGCAACTCTCGTGGACTGTAGGAGATTCGAACTCCTGACCCTCCCGATTATGCCATCGGGGTGCTCTCGCCTTCGCTTTGTGGCGACAACTAAACTATGCAAGCAACTCTCGTGGACTGTAGGAGATTCGAACTCCTGACCCCCGCATTGCAAATGCGGTGCTCTACCAACTGAGCTAACAGCCCCAAAAATCCCCCTCATTGTAGGCGGAAAAACGAATATTGTCCACAAAAACAAAACCCCGCGTACGTTGACGAGGGGGAGGAAAAAAGAGGTCGAAGAGACTCTCGCGTCGCCATAAGCCAGGCGACGTAAACATGCTTTGTAAAAGGACCTAAAGTCCCGAGGGTCCCAACGACCAAACCACCAAAGGAACGTGCTGCTCCCCTATACTAGCGAGGTTTCCTCTTTGTGTCAAAATAACAAAACCCCGGAAGCGTGTTCCGAGGATTTTTCTTTTGGTTTTCTCCCCTTATTTGGAGAGAAAGAATGGAGATTTCCACTCTTCTGTGAGGTTCGCCGATTTCGGCGAATGGATGCTTTTGGCGAATTGTATTTTTGTTTGAGTGCTACATAGGTGTGGCGATACGGAGATGAAGGGCGCGTTGACGACGGAAAAAGAGACGGGAGAAAGCAATCAGCGCGACACATTCGAGGAATCCGATCCCGAGAAGAATCGCAAGGAAAAGCACCTGGAAAGTCGCATCGGGAGAAGCGGATGAAAGGACAACAGGGGAAGAAATTATCGGTTTTGACTCCGGAATAATTTCCTTCTGCTCATCCGGCTTCGAATCGGAATGTATCGCTCGGGAAGCAATCGAGACATCACCCGAGAGACTCTTCCACGAAGAGCTCTCCGCGAGCGCGTCCCCGATTCTCGTTCCAAAGAGTTGAACCGTCACCGTCGTTTCCTTCCCTTCCCATGACAAAGAAGCAACCGCCACTCCCGTCTCACGATATTTCGGCGACAGAATATTCTCGCGATGCTTCTCACTCGCCATCCACGCCCGCTGCTCGCTTTCGATATCGCTAAAGTGAATCGCTAAATTCTCTCCGGCATAGCGATACCGATACCCCGCCTTCTCAAAGAAGAACCACGGAGTCGTTCCCTCGGGGGAAGTGTGCGCGAAGTATCCCTTTTTCACCATATCGTCCGCTTTGAGGCGCGCCGCTTGCGCAAGCGCCTCATCGAAGAGAAGTGCGGGGAGACCAAAAAGCGCCCGATCCCGATTGACGCGATCCACCACTTCCCGACCATCGAAAAGCTCCGCCGCCGTCACGGAAGACGAGAACAAGAAAGGAACGAAAAAAGAGATCCCGAAGAGAAGGATTCGAAGAGAGACGGGAATGAGTTGTGAGGAAGAATGCTTCATAAGGAAAAAAGTCGAAAGAGCTTACAAAAAAGAGAAAACGGGCGTTTCCACCCGTTTTCCCATTCGAAAACACCTCCATTATACCCCAAAAATAGCTCACTGTCAAACGAAACCGAAAAATCGCGCCTCCTCGCCGCGACTTTTCAGTTTTCACGATTCACGGGAAAAATCGAATTCACACCAAATTACCCTGAAGTCTTCTATCATGCACGTCGAGACTGCAAAAATATTTTTTCTCTAGTTTGCTCCGAGCCCGGGAGGAGCATGTGAGAAAAAATATTTTTGCGGTCGAGACAACTCCCAAGGGAGCAGAGATGAGGGCAAATCGGTATCACTCTCCGAAAAAAAGATCTCGAAACATCGTCGGAGACTTCCGATACCGCTCGGCGCGAACGTCGAGTGTCGAAAGCGCCGCGGAAAATTTCTCTCGCTGAAAACTCACCCGATTATCCTTGGAAAGCCGGTATTCGCGCTCCTCGTTCTCGCTCCAGTGAAACATATTGACGCTCCAATACCACGAAAAAATTCCGAGTCCGAGAACACAGAGAAAAAGAATGGAAAAAACAAGAGAACTCCACCGCCGCCACCACAGTCCGAGATTCTCCAAAAGAGCGCCCGGGGAAAATGTTTTCAACGATGAAAATCGAAAGAGACTCATAAAAAAGAGGCATTTAAGGAGTGGTATACAGGACCGTCTGAAATGACGCCTGCACGTGGTTCGGCTCTTCCAGAACCGCTTCCGGAAGAGAATTCTTCGCATCAAACGGATTTATCCCGACACCCTGAACTGGGGCCGGAACGACCGAACGCTTTTCTTTTTCCTCAAGTTCCGCCGGTGTCATTTCAACTGAGAGTACATCAAGAAGAACCGGCATCGCATCGAGTTTTTGAAGGAAAGCGATCGTGTTTTGATAGGTACCGGTCGCTTTAAAAGTAATAAAAATCGAGCGTTCTTCCGGCAAGAGTGAAGCCAGCGATTCCTTTTCTTTTTCTTCCTTCTTCTCCTCCGTTCCGACCCCTCCCTCTTCCGCTTTGCTTTCCTCGGAAGAAGGGGTCTTTTTCACCGCCTTTTTCTTTATGGGAACGGCAAGCGCGGGCGCCGAAGATGCTTCCGAAACCACGGAAACGGAAAATTCCTTTCCGATCGATTCCACCATTTCCACGAGCGAGATAATACGATCCTTCGGAAGGAAAACGTCGAGTCGATCGCTCGCAGATCGAATATATTCCACTTCCTTGCGCATATTTGAAATTTCATTCCTCTGTTCTTCGAGCATTTTTTGATCCGCTTTCGCCCGCTGAATAACGATCATTTTCTCGTGATTTTTCTCAAAAACTCGAAAGATGCCGAAATACCCCAGTGCGACAAAAAGCCCGAGCATGCCGATCGGCACCAGAAATTCCCGAAATTTAAACCAAAAAATTTTCATATTATTCCTTTACCCCGACGAGACACGATTTTTCTATCACGGCATCGAGTTGAAAATCGATATTTTCTTTCACGAGTTTATTTGAAAGAGGGATCATGGGACTCTCGTCTTTGGCTCGAAAGCAATCGGAATCGTTCATATTCTTTTCCAAAAGGAGAAGTGTCTCTCGATCCGGAGCCGTTCCACTCATCGAAAGTGAAAAATCGCGCCCAGTCAAAAGCTTGGTATAGAAAACGCCCGGCGGCGTCGCCAGATCGAGCGATCGAAAAAACTTCTCCCATGAAACATGTTGCGAGAGCAACTGGGAAACTTCGGAAACTCGCTTATTCGTTTCCTGAAATGTATTTTCATAGGATTCGATCTCGTTTTTTTCCGACACGAAGGATGAGTCGCCCGAAAGCCCTCGCACCGAAGAAAGTTGCGCCGAAAGAAGAAAGGAGATGCCAAGAAGCGCGCATGAATACAAGAATCCGAGAAAAATAACGCCGGACCCCTGGGCGACAACCATGCGAAAGCGGTTGTTCTTCCGCATTTCGGTTTTTTTCTCGACGGGGAGTAAATTAAGCAGGATCTTCATAGTGTCGAATACCGCGGAGCGCAAGCCCCAGCGCGGTTGAATATTGCACCGATTGTTTTTTATTGATGACGGGAATGGATTTCCCGATGCGGAGATTGACCCACGGATTTCCAAACTCAACCGGTTTTCCGAGTTTTCGCGCCAAGTACGGCAAGATTCCCCGCATATTGGATCCGCCGCCGCACAAGACCACCTTGTCGACCGCCGACGAATACCGGAGCGTATTCAGATAGAAGTCCACCGATCGCTCCATCTCCGCCGTGAGACTCGACAGTACCGGCTCCACCATGCGAAAGAGCGGATCGCCTTTCGTTTGCGAACCAATGCCCTCGGATATCTTGATCCGTTCCGCTTCCTCAAAAGGAATTTTCATTCCTTTGGAAATCGAATCCGTAATCATTTGCGACGAGAGCGGAATACTCGAAGTAAAAACGGGGATATTGCCAAGCGCCATCAGAAAACTTGTCCGTCGGTCTCCGATATCGATAATGAGCGTCGTTACATCGCTCGTCTCCTCAGGAAGGAGAATGCGCGCCTGCGCGATCGACTCCGTTTCGAAACCGACCACTTCGAGCCCCGCCGCTTCGAGCGCCGACACAAACTGATCGACGACGCTCCGCGCGACCGCGACAACGAGGACGCTCATTTTTCCCTGCTCCCTGGTCACGTTCCGATCGAGCAGCTGATAATCGTAGTACACCTGATCGAGCGAGAGCGGAATATTCGCCTCGATTTCCCACTTGATCGCCTCGGAAATTTCCCGTTTGTCCATCGTCGGCAAACTCACGATTCGCAAGAACGCTTTCGTCTCGGGAAGCGAACAAAATACGCGGCGAGATCGGATTTTCCCCGGACCAGAAGTGCGAAAAAGCGTCTTCACCCCCTCAATTACCGCGTCTTCTTTCAATATTTTCCCGTCGGAAACCGACTCGAGCGGCAAATTAACCGCGCCGTAACTCACGATTTTGTCACGATCGCCCTCCTCATCGAGAAATACCGCCTTCAAAGAAAGGTCGCTCAAATCGAGCCCGAACGGCCGCGGCGTCAATCGAAACAAATTGCGTTTCCACAGAGACATGAGGGTGCAGTTGGTAGTTTGTAGTCGGTAGTTTGTAGTCATTCTTGGCGCATCTTCCCTATGACTCTTTACCATTCAACTACCGCTAACCAACGTTCTATTGTTTTTTTATTATTGTTTTCCCTCGCTCCCCACTACAGACTACAAACTACTCACTACCAACTTTATTATAGCTCTTCCCACAGATCTATGGAATACTCGGTGCCCGTCGGAAAGTAGGGCGGC
>JAYRSG010000170.1:0-5450 GCA_041920175.1 Candidatus Moraniibacteriota bacterium
TCCTCTAACAGTTGAGCCGGGAAAAATCCAAGCTCCCGAGAGAGCTCTTCATAGGTCCCAAGCGGAGTCGCCCCAACACGAGGAGTGGTTGCGAGCGGTTTTTTCGGGGGCTGGGGAGCCTGTTGCAATGCAGACGATATGGGCTTCTCTTTACCGAACATGACTTTCTCCTCTTTTCACTTCACGAGTTTTTCAGGTACAGCCAACTTAATATAGTGTATATCACTCATCATGTCAAGACTCCTTGAATTTACTTTGTTTCCTTCGACACCCGCCTCAAATACCTCCCCGTATACGATTTCGGATTGTTGGCAATATCTTCCGGTGTGCCCTTCGCAACAAGACGACCGCCGCCCGCGCCGCCTTCGGAACCGATATCGAGAATGTAGTCGGCGCTCTTCAAGATATCCATATTGTGTTCGATCGTGACAACCGTATTTCCCTTATCCCCCGCCAGAATCTCCGGAGGGACTCTGGCGCGTACTCGAATACATTCAAGGAGAACCGTCAGAGTCCTCTGCGAGAGACTCTGACAAGGGGAAGCGATCAAAAAATGGTATACTGTCAGGAAGATATCGTATCTCTTTTCTATGGAAAACTTCATGATCGGAAATGTTACGGAGATCACTCGGCTTTCGCCGGAGGAGACGATTGAACGATTCGGATCGTCGTGGGACGGACTTTTCGAGGGCGAGCGACAAAAACGTCGGGAACAATTCGGGAAAAACACGCTCAAGAAAAAGCGCCGTTTCAAGTGGACCGAGATTTTGCTTCATCAATTCAAAGACATTCTCATCTGGATTCTCTTGACTGCCGCTTTCTTTTCTTTTGTTTTTCAAGAATTTCGCGATACCGGCATCATTCTCATCATCGTGATCGTGAATGCCGCGATCGGCTTCGTGCAGGAATACAAGGCAGAACGAATCCTGGACCGCCTGCGCGAACTCGAAACCGATCGCGCCATCGTCATTCGAGACGGCGAAAAGAGTGAAATCGATTCGCGGGAACTCGTCCCCGGCGACCTCATCGTGCTCGATGCTGGCACCACTGTCCCCGCCGATGTTCGCCTCCTTGAGAGTTTTTCGCTCAAGGTAAATACCTTTATCTTTAGCGGCGAAGCCCATCCGAGAAAACGCGACGCACTCCCCATGAAAGAAGCTCCGTCGTCTCTCGCGGACGCGACCAACATCGTTCTCGCGGGCGAATCCGTCGCGACCGGCGAAGCGCGCGCCATCGTCATCAAAACCGGAGCCGAAACCGAACTCGGCCGCCTCGCGAGTCTGACCGAAGACATCAAAGATGATCCGACACCGCTTCAGAAAAAGATGGAACGACTTGGGCGAGCCATCGCGTTTCTTTCTCTTGCAATCGGCATCATCGTCATCGCGATCGGACGAGAGCACGGCCTCCTCTGGTACGACACCTTCATTCTCTCGCTCGCTCTCGCCGTCTCGATCGTCCCCGAAGGACTCCCCGCCGCCATTTCGATCGCCTTCGCGCTTGGAATGAAACGCCTCCTCAAACACAACATTCTCGCCAAAAAATTGAACGCCGTCGAGACACTCGGATCGGTCACTACCATCTGCACCGACAAAACCGGCACCGTCACCAAAGGCGAACTCACGGTCGTGAAAATCATTCTCGGTGAACACGTCTACGATGTAAGCGGCGAAGGGTATGAACCGAGCGGAGGCTTCTTCTCGGACGGAAAATCCGTGAGTCCCGCCGCGATTTCCGGCGCAGAGAAGCTCTTCAAAATCGGAACACTTGCAAACAGCGCGAGTCTCATCATCGAAAACGGGCGTCATCGCGTCCTGGGCGACGGCACCGAAGGCGCGATCTTGGTTGCGTCGAGAAAATACCACCCGAATCCCGGATTCTTCCATATCGGCGAAACTAAAATTTCCGAGAACCCATTCACATCGGAACGAATGCGCATGAGCGCCCTTTTCAAAAATTCGAATACCATCTCCTATGTCAAGGGATCGCCCGACGTACTTATCCGACTCTCTTCCCGCCGCCTCGAGGAAGGAAAAGAAGTCGAATTCACCGAAGCGGAAAAGAACGGTATCAAGGACATTTACGATTCCCTCTCGAAAAACGCGCTTCGGGTTCTCGCTTTCGGCTATCGCGTTCTCGACGGCGTTCCGGAAGAGGCGCGTTCGGAAGAAATGGAGCGCGACCTCGTCTGGGTCGGCATGATGGCCATGGCGGATCCGGCACGTCCCGGGACAAAAGCCGCGATCGAAGAGTGTCGCGCGCTCGGACTCCGCGTCATTATGATTACCGGCGACTATGAAATCACGGCGGAAGCGATCGCACGCTCGATCGACCTCATTTCGGACGATCGTCCGTATGAAATCATAAACGGAGGAGCGCTCGCCGATCTTTCCGACGGAGAACTCTTTGCAAAAATCCGCGATTGGGACATCGTGTTTGCCCGAACGACGCCCGAACAAAAACTCCGCATCGCCGGCGTTCTCAAGAGAAGTGGCGAAGTAATCGCCATGACCGGCGACGGCGTAAATGACGCCCCCGCTTTGAAGAGAGCCGACATCGGCGTCGCCATGGGCATTATCGGCACCGATGTCTCGAAAGAAGCAGCCGATATGATACTCCTCGATGACAATTTCTCGGGGATCGTCCGCGGCGTTCGCGAAGGACGCGTGATTTTTTCGAACTTGAAAAAATTCGTCCACTACGTTTTCACCTCGAATGTGAGCGAACTCTTCACGGTGCTCCTCGGATTCGGGCTCGGCATCCCGGCGCCGATCGCCGCCGTGCAAATCCTCGCCATCGACCTCGGCACCGACGTCTTCCCTTCGCTTGCCTTGGGTGTCGAACCCGAAGAGCCGGAAAACAAAAAAAATCGCGGAAAAAATACCGCCTCCCTCATCGACTGGGAGGGAGTGAAGCGTCTCGTTAAGTTTGGAACCTTGATGGCAATAGGCGGCGTTATTGCCTTCCTCCTCTCCATGATTCGGGGCGGATGGCATTGGGGAGACGTGATCGCGCTCGACTCCGCCCTCTACCAAAAATCAACCGCCGCAACCTATACCACCCTCGCCCTTACGCAAATGGCCAATCTCCTTCAATCACGCTCCGCGACCCTCTCATTTTTCAAGATGCCATTTTTTTCCAACCCCTGGATCTGGGTCTCCATGATGGGATCGATCATTTTGCTTGTGTGTTTCACTTCGACGCCCGTCCTCCAGTCCCTCCTCAATATGCAAACCCCCGACGCCCTGGATTGGGCGGTCGCGATCACGCTCACCGTCATTGTCTTCGCCTACGAAGAATTTCGGAAACGCGGACGAGTAGAGCAAATGCGGGGAGCAGAAGAGGAATCACGAGACGACAAAATGAAAATTTTGTCCAGTTGACGCCAAAAAGCGCGACCCGTACAATGGGAGACGTGGTCGATCCGACTTCAACGCAAGCGGCACGGGCATCTGTCCATCCATTTTCGAGAGAAACCCTAGAAAGGAAGGTGATACATCATGAAAGACGAACCGTCATTTGACGAAGAGAAAGATCAGGAAGAAGAAGGCGGCGGATTCAAGGCGTGGCTCGAAGACAATCTCCGGATTATTTTGAGCATCCTCGTCGTGTTTGCCATAGCAGGCGGCATCTATTCCTATTCGCAACGATCCGAAGCGCCCATCATCACCGAAGAAACCGAAACGAAAGAAACCGACACATCGGATGAAAAGGTCGCCGCGAATACGGATGAAGAAACGACGGAAGAGGAGAAACCTTCCGAAGAGGAATCAAAACCGAACGACGTGAAGGAAGAAACGCGCCCCGAAGAAGTCAAGAAACCGACAGAAGCGAGCGCCGAGACTCGAGAGACAGCGGAAGCCTTCATCGAAACGGCGATCCGCGGCGACGGAGCGACGCATCTCGCGCGACGAGCCCTCGGAAATTACCTCGAGAAAAATCCGGATTCTTCTCTTTCGAGAGAACACAGAGTGTATATCGAAGACTACCTCCGAAAGCATACTCGGTACGGACATGTCGGTGTTGGCACGAGTCTTGAATTTTCGAAGAGTTTGATTCAAGAGGCGATCGGGAAGTCGAAGCAATTGAATGAACGACAACTTCAGAACCTCAAGAAATACACCGACCGAGCCCCCTCCCTTCGTTAGAAGTGAGACAGGTGGCAATTCTCTCGCCGACTGATTGCCTATTGAATGTTTGCAGAAATGATATTCCGAATTTCATTTTTTTTCGACTTTTCGTTCTTTTTTGTACCATAAAACCCCGCAACGCGGGGTTTTATGTTTTCCGAAAAGAAAAACCGATCATACAAAATTACCCTGAAGTCTTCTATCATGCACGCCGAGACCGTAAAAAATAATTTTTCTCTAGTTTGCTCCGATAGAGAGGAGCATGTGAGAAAAAATATTTTTTACGGTCGAGGCAACTCACAAGGGAGTAGAGATGAGGACAAATTGGCATAAGAAAAATTCTTTTTCGCGATCGATGAACCAATTAAGAGAATTCTCTACAGGGAGTATCACATCCCATCAAACGAAACGCGATCGCCCTCGCGAATACCGAAGCGGTCGTTCAAGCCGGCATTCACTTCGAGGACGCGATTGGCGGGTTCGTTCGGCGAATACACTTTTTGCTGATCGTGAAAATTCACCTCGCGTTCGATATGAACGATTGTTTCGTCGCGAATCCAGAGTATATCGATCGGAAACCGCATCCCCTTCATCCAAAACCCGATACGATCCGCCCGATCGAAGAGAAAGAGCATGCCGCACCTTTCGCAGAGCGTATCCCGGTACCCGAGACCCTTCTCCTGCAGTGCCGGCGTATCGGCGATCTCGACCGAAAACACGGCGTCCTTGATTTTCACATACGGTCCCTCGGGCAACATCTCTTGTTTCTTCAAAAAAGCAAGCGCAAAAACTCCCGAGAAAATCACAATCGCCAAAAAAATATATTTCTTCATATAATAAACGCAAAACAAATGTAAAGGGTTGCCAAGATTGCACCCCGAAAAAAATCGGGGCTCACACGTTTCACGAATGCTGATCCGACGTTCGAAAAATTTATTTTTGCAATCTTGGCACTCGTTGAATCTGAGGTTTTTTTGCAGGAGCTATAGGTTTCTTCGTTCCAGGAAAAGTGTTTTTTGTCTCACCCATCGAAGAAACGCGAGCGCAAAAACGCTCGCCAGTAAAAATGCGAGCGTTTTTCCGAGAGAGCCCGTTGAAAGAGCGAGCGCCCCCAGAACCGCCGTACAAGAAATATAGCACAGGAGAATACGACGATCCGACCAACCGATATCGCGCAGACGATAGTGGAGATGACGAAAATCCCCGCGGAAAGGCGACGCTCCGGAAAAGAGTCGCTCGAAAAAAACCCAGGCGGCGTCGAGTACCGGCAGGAGAAGAACGAGGAGCGCCGTCGCCATCTTGGTTCCTGAAAAAACCGAA
>JAYRSG010000171.1:0-1894 GCA_041920175.1 Candidatus Moraniibacteriota bacterium
CATAGTATATCCGCTATATTCCGGCTTTTTCTCGAAAAAATTTCTCCGCATCCGGTCCGCCAACAAGACACTTCCCATCCGCCCAGACCAATGGAACCCCGATCTGATTTTCCTCCTTCAAGCCGCATTCGGTCGCTCTTTTCTTCATCTCGCTGGAATTTTTCTTGTTGTGCCAGACTTCCTTCTTTGCGAAAGAAACTTTTTCGGCTATGTTGTTTTCTTCGAGAAACTTCTCGAGATTCTTGCAATGCGAACATTCCTTTCCGTAGTAGTACACAATCAGGGCGTTTGGATCGCCGGAATCATCGGGCGATCGAGTATCCGAAGAAGACGTCATCATCCCCCACGCGACAAAAACGACGAGAAAAACAGCCGTCGCCGCTCCAAGAAAAAAAAGATTTCGCCGAGACATACGCAAAAAATTCAAAGCTCTTTTCGCGGAGGCAGTATACCATCTTTTTCGCGACCGAGCCACCAACCCGCGCCGAGCGCAAAGAGCACCATCAAAAGCGAAAGAATCTGACCCTCCGTGAGAGTCCCAAAGAAAAGTCCAACATTTTGATCCGGCTCACGGAAGAATTCGAGAAAAAATCGAATGAGCCCGTAGAATCCGAGCGCCCATACGAAAAGCAAACCCGGAACACGCCTTTTCCGTGCAAGAAAAAGTAATATGAAAAAGAGAAGCATTCCCTCTCCAAGCGCTTCATACCATTGCGAGGGATGACGAAGCATTTCGTCTCCCGCGCGCGGAAACACCATCCCCCAGGGCACCTCCGTCGTTCGACCATAAAGCTCCCCCGCGAGAAAATTCCCGATGCGTCCGAAAAAAATCGCTATCGGCGCCGATAGCGCCGCAGCATCAAGAAGGAGTCGAGGAGATTTTTGATAGTTCCGCGAAAAAAGGAGAATCGCGCCGATGATACCAAGCACGCCGCCGTGGGCGCTCATACCCGAAATGCCGACCCATCGACCGGTTTCCGCATCAAATGGAGAGACAATGGCAAACGGATGTTCCCAGAAAAACAAGGGCTCATAGAGTACAACGAAACCGAGACGAGCGCCGAGCAACGCCCCGCACAGAAGGGAGGTCGACAGATTCAAAAAATCTTCACCGGAAAGCGAAAGGGCGGAATTTTTCCTCCGAAGCCATTGCCGCAAAAATATCAGAGAGACTATCGCTCCCACAAAAAAACAGGCCCCGTACCACGAAACGGAAACGGGACCGAAAGAGAAAAAAATCGGATCAAACCGTTCGGAAAAATGTTGCCACATACAAAGCAGCATCCCGTATTATGTACAATATCAATCACGCTCTGAAACTTTTCGCAAAAACTCTGGATAGAGCGCGCCCGAGGAAAAACCTCAATCGTGTTTTTTTCAGAAAATCAGGGCTGTCGAAAAACCCTCCCCAACAGATCCTCTCTCGCTACAAACCCGAACTGCGACGAGTCGAGCGTCCCCATTTCGAACTCTCCGAGAATGAGGAAAAAGTCGGGTGGTATCGTTCCGCGGAGTTCCCGCTCGTAGTTCCGCCACAGTTCGGCGCGAGCGGAGGCGAAGTGATAGATCACGCCAGAAGAATTCCTCGCCGGATTCCCGTTGAGGAGAATTTCACCTTCACCGTCGTTCCGCATTTTCACCGAGAAAGCGTCGCCGGGAACGCCATAGATGCGCTTCAAAAGCGGCGCTTCGTTTCCCGCGAAGCGCGCGATCACGAAATCACCGCGCTCCGGTTCGAAGCATCGGTACCGACCCATTTCAACAAAAACGATATCGCCCGAAGAGAAGAGCGGCTCCAGAGAGGAGCCGCGAACCACCTTCGCTTCAACTGAAACGACGCATCTGTCATTCTCCGCGTTCGCTTTGAATCCTTCATCGCTCCCTTCCTCTGAAG
>JAYRSG010000172.1:0-1996 GCA_041920175.1 Candidatus Moraniibacteriota bacterium
AAGCTCGGCATCGGAGAGCTTTTCGGCTCCGTATTTTTCGAGCTTTTCCCGTGGCCTATCAATCTTTGGAATGTCTTTAAGTTTTGCCATATTTTTATCGCTCCGCTCGTTTCATTCTCCATTTCATATGCTCGTTCTTTGATCTTGACCATTCTCGACGATCTTTTTAGCTTCTGTGGGATTTGCCATACTCATACCCCATTAAACTCACTCTAAAATTTTCTCATTCCCTCCCCTCACCACCCCAAAACCTTTTCCCCGAATCATTGCGACCCAAAAACCCCATCCTCCTCCGCTCTCCTCACTCTACCACGCCAAAACCCGCTCCGGAAGAGCGAGAACTTCCTCTATACCTCCCTCCTCCGCGGCTTCCGAGAGCCGATTTCGCTTGCCGTTTTCCCGTTCCGAGCTTCGAAAAATAAGCGCGATTCACTTCCCCAATCGCTTGATCTCCGGGCTCTCCGAGATTGCGGCGAATTCGCCATAATTAAAATTCGGGTTATTGATGCTTTCCCAAATACCCAAAAATTCAATTGATGCTTTCCCAAATACCCAAAAATTCAACGGTGTTCCTGTTTCTCAACCAGTCGGAGATAAAGAAATCGCCATCCTTTGCCCGGATCATGTCCGTCAATGAGAGATAGTCCTGTCCATCTCTCGGAATAACCGCAATCCTTATCCCTTCAACCAGAATTTTCTTGTTCTTCGCCATAAGATTCATTCTATCAAATCATCTTCCTCCGCTCCCCCTCACTCTACCACGCCAAATCCCCATCTTTCCCCCATCCTACTCCTTTCCCTTTGCCCATTCAAGCCAAAAAACGGACAAAAAAACAGTCTCACAGGAGACTGCTTATTATTCCGTGAGTTTCACTTCCACAAACAGACCAAAAAACGACCGAGCGTTCTTCGGGACAGCCCCTCAAATCACGGCGCCACTTCTTCTCCCGCGTTATCCACACTTCTCCCCTCTTCACCGGGAATTCCTTCATCCGCACTGTCTTCGACAGGAAGAATCGAATCTTTGGATACTTCGGCACTTTCCCCTGATTCCGAATCGGCATCTCCGGAGTCCTTTGTTTCAATTACGGCACCCGGTCCAAGACAGGTTTCTCCCTCGGGAACGACTTCTTCGGAGCAGAAGGTCTCGGAACATTCCGGTTCGTCCGGGCGACAGGAGAGATCAGCGCATTCTTCCGCCTCGAGAGAACCGGTTGCGCATGCTTCCGGAAACGCAAACGCTTTCCGCTCGACGATTTTGTAGTATTCGGTCTCGACGAGCGTGTCCCCTTCCGCGCACACGCCGTCTTCGGTTTCACAGATATCGCGCGCGAAACACGCGGATTCGGACGGATCGCAAGCGGTTTCTATGAGAACGAAATAGTCCCGCGCGACAAATGTCCGATAAAACGGTGCCGCGACCGAGAGGAAGAGTGCCGCGAAAAAGACTATGAAAAACCACCGCGACCGCGACGCTTCCCGCGCATCTTTGTCTTTCGCTCCCGGAATTTCTCCTTCGTTCATAGGAAACAGCTCGATCAAAAATTCATGCTTCTCTTCTCCGCCATTGTACCAAAAAATCGCTCGCGAAAGAAGCGATCTTACCGAAGCGTAATTTCCACGATCTCGGGACGATTCCCGAGACGCATCGCGGGACCCCAGGTGCCGATGCCGTTCGTGGTGTAGAGCGTATAGTCACCGTTTTGGTGGAGACCGTAGTCGCGCCCGTGATAGATGAGCTTGGTGATGAAATTGAACGGAAAAATCTGCCCCTTATGCGTGTGTCCCGAGAGCTGGAGGTTGATGCCCGCCGCTTTGAAGCCGTCGGTATGGGTCGGCGAATGATAGAGGAGGATATTCGGATTCCCCTTCCATTCCTTTCCGAGCGCGTTCGCGACGTCGACGACGTTTTTCTTTTCCCTCCGTTCGGGATAACCGATGCCGATTATTTTGAGACCCCGAACATCAACCACTTCGTCCTTCAAGACGCGCACCT
>JAYRSG010000173.1:0-5682 GCA_041920175.1 Candidatus Moraniibacteriota bacterium
CGGATATAAGAATTGTCCAAATCCCTTTCATAAAAGCATCCTTAAGCACCTATTTCCGCGCGCGAGACGCGTATTCCATATAAATATGCGCTTTATCAACCGAACAGAAAGTCCCAAAACTCCCGATTGCCTGACAACGAATCGTTTTTTCCTCCCCAAGAAAAGAAAAAGGAGCCGAACGATCCACGTTCAAGCTACTGCACAAGAAAAAACAGCTTCATTGGTTCCTGCATAAGAGTTTTTAGTCCACCGAGGATTGATCTTACTGTTTTGTTTTTGTTTTGGTATAGTGTTTATGCTTACGACCCATACCTCCTGCTCCGGTTAATCTTGACTTTATCGAGCAGGGAAAATTCTGCAATCACTCAATTAAACGTATGAAAACGATTTTGCTTTTTCCTGGTGCTTTTAATCCGCCTCACAATGGACATGTTTTAGCGGTACAGGGTGTTCTTGGAAAAGTGTCATTTGATGAACTATGGGTCATGCCCTCCGGAAAACGAGAGGATAAGAAGATTTCTCTTTCATATGAGCACAGACGAAGTCTTTGCAATCTTTTTGCCAGATACCTTCAAACAAAGATTGCCATCCCGGTGAAGCTCGCGACTGATGAGTTGGACGATAAAAACGAACGGTTTACGCAAGAAATTCTTCGTGAAATCAAATCGGACCCCACTGTAAAAATTACACAGCTTATTGGTCTCGATGGATATCTCAAATTATACGAAAACGCTTTTGGAGAAATAGAGAAGGAAAACTTTATCGTAGTAAAAAGAACCGGCTATAAACTCCCTGCTAATATTCAGCTCCCCGAAGGAACAATGATTTTGGATGTGGAAGCCGAAACAATTTCCAGTACGCAAGTACGGAATTTGGTGAAGGAAAGAAACGAGAAATACAGAGAGCTTGTTCCGAGAGAAATAGCTATCTATATTGAAGAAAACAGCTTGTATTTGTAGCAGAAGCCGGTTTGCCTGCCTGCCGGTAGGCGGGTAACCAGCTCCATGCATTTCTTCGCGAGTCACGACGCCGTACAAAGTCACACAAAAAAGACGAAAAAAGAAAAAGGAGCCGAACGAACCGTGTTCAAGCTCCTGTAACCATTTTACCGCCGTTGTTTCTTCTGTTTCTTCATCTCCTTCGTAAAAGCCTCATCTTCCGCTTTTTTTTCAAAAACTTGCATGGACATCCTCCTAAATCCATGCCGCCCCACCCTTCCCTTCCAAATTTCCAATTCCAACCCCGGCGCCATCATCTCTACCTCTCTTGCGAACTTCCTCGCTTTTGTTTTTCCTAAAACAAAACAAGTCTTATTCGACACACGACATCCGCCAACGAAAATAATGTACATTTCTATTTCCTCTTTGCGGGTTGTAAGGATTTTCAGGATTACTCCCTTTCAGAATGTTCCACTTTCTTTGTGAAATCCTCTGAAAGGGAGGCGGAGCAGTATCACCACAACACTGCATCCGCCTCTACCATTGTGACATGTTTTACGTCTGTGCCCGGACGGAGATTCTTTTATGGGTCTCAACCCTTCCAGCTTGCCCTCCGCTAAATCAAAATGCACTCCGACACTTTGACTTCCTTCCAAGATCCATCAGGATCTGGGAATGAATCGCCTGTGTAGCGCTCACCTTCACTGGAAATTCCGCATTTACAGGTCGTCCTTGACCACTTGAGTCGGGGTCCACCAAAATAGGAGTATTCAATCTTCTTTTGAACATCCTTTTCCTGGGCACAACACTCCCCCACCGTCTTGCCACAGGGGGTGCGGAACGGGCGAACGCCGTACCGCTCCTGTTCACGTGTCCCTAACTCCAAGTACCACACTCCAGTGTGATCTTGTTTCACGCCCAAGATCCTCTCTCTTATTCGAATGAGATGATCCTTTTCCTGATCAAATTGGTTCCGAAAAGCCTCAGTCTCCAGAATCTTCGGTTTCTTATCATTATCATCCAAAGCGCAAAGTTGCCACGCCATGCCGATCCCGCCACGGTTTCGGTCCCACCAGTGCACCTCTATCAAGAAGTACACTATGCTATGGAACCGAAAAATGTCCTTGATATGCTCGGACCCACCCGTGGATCCGAATTGACTTTTCTCCGCCATCCGGTCATTCAGCACCTCAATTAGGTGACCAAAATCCTTTGGGTCATGGCCGAGAGTAGAGATTAACGTGGTCAGTGTAGTCATCATCTTCTCCAACCCCAGAACTCCGAGGCGTGGGTGGCGGAAGATCCGCCGATTAAAGAACTTCAGGCTTTTGGACTCATTTGTGTTCCTTCAGCCTGACTCCGCAGTATACGCCGGAAAACAAGCAATGTCAACAAAAGTGTCTTGCGTATTTTGGATAGTACTATAATGTGTGGCTTATTTGAGGAACATTTGAGTATTGTCTCCTTATTCGTCAATTTTGTTGACTATTTATTGAAACTGCGGTATACTGGTCTCATATGAACCATCTCACGACCGCGCTCGAAACCATCGGCTTTTCGGACAAGGAGGGACGAGCCTATGTGGCGCTCCTCCAGCTGGGTGCCGCAACCCCCTATCGCGTTGCGGAGAAGGCGGGGCTCAAGCGCCCGACCGCCTATGTCATCTGCGAGGAACTCGTCCGCAAAAACGCGATCGTCCGCGTGCCGGGGGACGAACTCCGCTATATCGCGCGGACGCCCGAAACCGTCATCGAGGACGCCGAGCGCGCGGCGCGAGACCTCCGTCGCCTCCTCCCCGAATTCCGCTCGCTCGACAAGGGGACGCGAGAGAAACAGCGCATCCTCTCCTACGAGGGCGCGGAAGGGCTCCGACAAGCCTACCGCTACAGACAGGAGGAGCTCCACGGAAAGGAAATCGTCGGATTCTTCGCCGCCGTGGACGAGCAAACACCCAAAGATGTCATCGAGGTCTTCCAAGAATGGAATGCCTACAAGGAAAAACACAATACGCGCGTTCGCGGACTCTCGGTCGACGCGCCCTTCCTCAAGGAATTTGCCAACTTCCTTCAACCGGAAACAACAAAAATAGCGGGAAAATTTATGCCGCCCGAGCTCTATAACGCCAAAGCCTCCATCGAATCCTGTGGCGATTTCGTGCGCATTTGCCTCACCGACAGCGCCCAAGCCCTCATCATCGAGTCCCCCAAATTCGCCGACGCCCTCCGCCAAGTCTTCGAACTCGTCTGGAAATCCCTCGAAGGGAAGTACGACACCCCCAAGAATATCCACCTCCCGAAACCGTGAAACGAATATCACACTCGGTCATACAAAAAAAGGCTCAAAGAAGCCCTGGAAATGAAGAAATGACTATTCGATAGTCAAATATCGAATAGTCTTGACTTTTCGATAATACACTGTATAATAGTCGTATATGAAACGCGCGCAAACCGAAAACATTCTCAAAGATCTCGAGAAAAAAATGGTCTTCTTGGTAGGTCCCCGCCAGGTGGGGAAGACGTGGCTTTCGAAAGAAATAGCGAAAACGAGCGATTTTCCCGTCTATTTAAGCTTCGATCAAGCGGATGACCGCGAAATCATCAAAAAAGAGGCGTGGCCGGTTGGGACGACGCTTCTCATCCTCGATGAACTCCATAAAATGCGAGGGTGGAAAAACTACTTGAAAGGGGTTTTTGATACCAAAAATCCCGCTCTCAAGATTCTCGTAACAGGGAGCGCCCGACTCAATACCTTTCGACAAGCCGGAGATTCACTCGCGGGAAGGTTTTTCATTCACCGGCTCCTTCCGTTTTCTCTCTCGGAACTGAAACAGATCGGGGAACCGTCCGATATGGAAAAACTCATCGCTCGAGGCGGTTTCCCGGAACCATTCCTCGCCGAAACAGAAGAGGACGCCGAACGATGGCGAAGTCAGTACTTTGACGGACTCATCCGAACCGATATTTTGGATTTTGAAACCGTGCACAATTTGAATGCCGTCCACATGACACTGGAACTCCTCCGTCGTCGCGTGGGATCGCCCGTTTCACTCGCCGGAATCGCCGAAGACGTGCAGGTGTCCCCGATCACCGTGAAACGGTATCTGGAAATTTTCGAGTCGCTGTTCATCATTTTTCGCGCGACACCCTATACAAAAAACATCGCGCGCTCCATTCTCAAAGAACCCAAGGTGTATTTCTTCGATACGGGACTTGTCAAAGGCGACTCTGGAGCAAAATTTGAAAACTTCGTCGCCGTGAGTCTCCTCAAGCATACCTATGCGCTTTCGGATATGACCGGGAAACAGCATGAACTCAAGTATTTGCGAACCAAAGAAGGAAAGGAAACGGATTTCGTGCTCGCGGAAAACGGCGTTGCCACCGAACTCGTGGAGGCGAAGACCGCGGAAAGCAATCCGAGTCCAAATCTCCTCTATTTTTCGAAAAAATATGGCATCAAGGGGACGCAAGTGGTCAAAGAGGTGAAGCGAGAAACGTCTTTTCAAAACATCCATATCGTTTCAGCGAAAAAATACCTGGAAAATCTCTTTTTGTAAAACCTATGACCCGCCAAGAACATCTCCATCTTGCGCTCGAATTCGAGCGGGCGGTACGATTCCTTACGGAACGGATGCCGGTTTCTGATGAGACATCACGGAAACCCGTGCTGTTTCACAATATCCGGGTCGGCGTGTCGCTCTACGAAAGGGGATATGCGCCCGATATCGTCATTGCCGGTATTCTCCATGACGCAATCGAATTCGCCGGTGTTTCGGAAGAAGAATTGGTGAGTGAATTTGGGGACGAGATAGCGCGTATTGTCCATGCAAACACAAAGGACGATACGATCACGGACAAAAACGAAAAGACGAGAGAACTCATTGGTCGAGCAGTTGCGGCCGGCGAGGACGCGCTTGTTGTCAAGACGGCGGATATCCTCGACAGTTTCCACTGGTACTCCCGCATGGAAAACCCAAACGAACTCGAGTATTGCCAAAGAAACGCCGTCGCCATCCTCGATATGAAACCGGACACCTTTGACGACCCTATATTTGAAGAGCTGAAAGGGTGGGTTTCGTAAGTTTCTTTACAGAAAAATAGTGGTTCGCGCCTCGAACTCATGACAAAACAGAAAATTGACACCGAATATCGATCGCCATACATTTTTGGTACCAGCACAAGAAATTTGACTTTTGACTTTTGATTTTCCCCTATGACCCTCCCCATATTTTCCCTGTTTTTCCGGAAAGACGAACCGATCGGGAGGAAGGGTGAGCGGGTGGCGGCGGAATATTTGAAGAAAAAGGGATTCACAATTCTCGAGAAGAATTACAAGAACCCAAAAGGGAAACAGCTCGGGGAAATAGACATTGTGACGAGAAAAGGGAAGGATATCGTCTTCGTGGAGGTGAAAACACGACGAGGAGAAGCCGGGAAAGCCTTCCCGGAAGACAATCTCACGCCCGGGAAGCTTCAAAAACTCGAGAAAATCGCCGTCCACTACCTCCAAACGCACCGCGAACGCGACACCCGTTATCACTTCGACGCCGTCACCGTCCTCTTTAATGAAAAGGGAACCGCCACCATCCGCCACTTTGAACACATCTTTTCCTAAAAAATTGGACAAATTTCTCCTCTCTTCGTATACTTAAATTGCTAATTGCTAATTGCTAATTGCTAATTGCTAATTGCTAATTGCTAATTGCTAATTGCTAATTGCTATGCCTCTTGATCCAACTATTCTCGCC
>JAYRSG010000174.1:0-4545 GCA_041920175.1 Candidatus Moraniibacteriota bacterium
ATGAAAAAGATATAGACGGAGAGACCCACGATACCGCCCTCGACAAAGAATTTCACGAAGTCGTTGTGCGGATCATTGCTCGGTCCTCGACTCATGCCGCGAATATTTTCCGAAACGATCGAAAAAGTGTTCATCCCGCTTCCAAGGACAGCGTCGCCGTTTGCGACGGTCGTATTCACGGTATCTTTCCAGAGACCGATCCGCCAGGTGATAGAGCTGTCGGGCGATGCTTGGAATGAATCGAGAATTCTCTCCTGAAACGGGGTTATTACAAGAAAGAGAACGAGTGGAAGGATGAGGAGTGGGAAAAGGAGTTTCCGGAAATGAAAGAGAGTAAGGAGAAGCAGAAATGCGAAAAGGGTGATCCATGCGATGCGAGTGTAAGTAAGGAAGAGAACAACGAAGTAGAATGCGGTGACTGTTCCGATGAAAAACTTCTCTCGTGAAGTTTTTGCAAACATCAAAAAATAGACGATTGAAAGGGCAATGAGGGAAAAGAGGAAGAGGCTGAAAATATTCGGGTGACTGAACGTTCCGAAAATTCGCGGAATCGAAACGCTTTCATCTCGGAATCCGATATCAAAAATAAATTGGAAAATTCCGGCACACACCGGAATGATAGACGAAACAAAGAAGGCGATGAGGAGGATGCGGAAATTGTCTCGCGTTTTGATGGCGGCGAAAGCGATCGCGAAGAGGAGGAGAAGATCGAAGACGCGGAGTAATTCTTGCGCGGTGACCCCCGTGTCGATCGAAAGAATCATCGAGAAGAATCCCCAGAGAAGGATTGCGAGAAGGGGAGCTATGAGAGGGAGCTTGGAAATATTTCTTCGAAGAAGGAAGAGTGCGATTGTGCCGAAAAACGCGACTCCGATGCCGAGCGCTTGCGAGAGTGAGAGTGAGAGATTTTCTCCGAATCTGATTGAAGAGGTGTTTCCGAAAATATCGAGCGACATTCGCACGATGACGAGGAATGAGAGAAAAGCGATCGGACGCGGGAGAAAGAGGATGAGCAGGATGCTGACGGTTCCCGCGGGGATGATCATTAAAGAAAAATCGAAAAGAAGTACAATGACGGACAGAAGAGAGAAGGTCGCGAAAAGTCCGAGAAGGAGGGCGGGTATTGAGAAATGGTGACTTGAAATGGGCGTGGGGTTGTTTTCTTTCATAGGGCTTGTGCTTGAGTCGAGGTTTTCTTGTTCCATATAACGGTAAATGTCGCGGTATATCCAAGGATTCTATTTTTGAAAATGTGATAATTGGGAACTTGCGCCTCATCGAGAAGCGAACGGAGCTCGCGAAGAGAAAGGAGCTTCATATAATTTTCCGTCGCCCAGCCTTTTCCGATTTTTCGAAGAAATGCGTCAAAAATATTTTTTGGGAGGAGAATATGCAGGAGTGGAACGCGTGTGTGAACTTCAATGGGAAAATATTTGTTTGGTGTTGTCAAAAATCCCCGTCGTCCGATGCGGACAAGTTCCTTGAGAAAGGAGAGCTGGTCTTCACGATTGCCAACATGCTCAATGACGGCGTTCGAATAGCTGATGGAAAATTCATTATCGCGAAAGGGAAGTGCTCGGCCATCGGCTATTACGGCGTGAATATTCGGATAACGCGTTTTGAATCGATCGAGACTTTCTTTTGAGACGGCGGTGATATGTTCCGGAAAGGCATACCGCTTTTCGAGGTAGTTGTCACTTTCGGAATATTCTTCGTCGTTAACGCCCACATCAAGAATCGTCTCTTCTGGTTTCGGAGAAAAGAGTTTGAGGAACAAATCAAACTTTTTCTTCCGATTTTTCTTTGAAGCGTGATGGGCTATTCGCTCTATAAGGCTTGGCATAGCTGGTGTTGTGATATGGTTTCATTGTACAATATGGGCATATTTCGGCAACTTTCTATGAAAATTCTCCTCGTCAACAAATACCACTTTGTGCAAGGCGGCGCCGATCGAGCATATCTTGATATGGCGGATATTTTGGTGCGCGCGGGACACGAGGTGGCGTTTTTTTCGATGCATCACCCTAAAAATCTTCCGACGAAGTGGAGCGAGTACTTTGTTTCGAATGTCAACTACGACGATTCCGAGGATGCCGGAATTTTGAAGAAACTTCGAATGGCGTTTCGAATCTTGTGGAACCGGGAGGCGAAGCGAAACATGGAGCGGCTTATTCGAGATTTTCATCCCGATATCGCGCACCTTCACAATGTCTATCACCAACTCTCACCTTCGATTCTCGCGCCGCTTCGTAAAGCGAATGTGCCGATAGTGATGACACTCCATGACTATAAACTTATTTCTCCAAACTATAGCCTCTTCGTTCGCGGAAAAATATGGGAAGAAGCGAGAGGTGGGGCATACTGGAAATGTGTGCGCGATCGGTGCGTGAAGGATTCGTATGTAAAGAGTTTTGTGTGTACGCTAGAAGCATATCTGCACCGATTCCTTGGCGTATACGATTCAATTAACCTATTTCTTTCACCGAGCCATTTCCTCATCGAGAAGTTCCGCGAGTTCGGATTTAAGCGCGAAATAGAATATCTCCCGAATCCACTCGTGTCGTTTCCGAAAAATGATGCGGATATTCAGGCTTCCAAAAATGCGCCATTTGTTTTTATCGGGAGACTTTCGTCGGAAAAGGGAATCGAAAGAATTCTTGTTGCCCTGAAAAAGCTTGATGGATCTTCGACGCTTCATATTATTGGTGATGGACCGGAGCGAAAACGGCTTGAGGATTTTGCTATGGAACTTTGTATTTCCGACCGAGTGATATTTTGCGGGTATCTCTCCGGTGTCGATCTGGAGCGGGAGAGAAGGGAGGCGCGAGCGATTCTCCTTCCCTCTCTCTGGTATGAGAACATGCCCTACGCGCTTACGGAGGCGCTGGGGAGCAGCGCCATCGTCATCGCGGCGCGACGAGGCGGTATTCCCGAACGCGTTCATGACGGTGAGAATGGCTTTCTTTTCGACCCCGATGACGTCGGCTCGCTCATCGAAAAAATGCGTATCGCACAAACATTGGACAATGCCTCTCTTTGGAGAATTCGAAAAATGGCGCGGGAGTCCGTGGTGGATTTGCGTGAGGAAGTGTTTGTAAAAAACATAGAGTGTATGTACCAAAGATTGTTGCGTCCATTGACAGAATAGCTTGCCTCCGGCACAATTGTTGTGCCAACTAACACGAGGAGGATTTGGCATGAGTACCTTGAGAACATTTTTGATCTGCTGTTTGGTGGTTGTTGCCGCGAGCTTTTCTTCGGTGTCGTTTGCAGGGGATACATATTTTACCGATGGAAGCGATCAGGGATTTTTTCTTGTTCGCGCCAAAGATGATGCGGGAAATACTCGACTTGTGGGAATCTACGATCACGCGGTGAAAGTGGGAAATGCGGATTTATGGGCGAAACCCGCGGTCTCTCCGGGCGAAGAAGTGATTGATTCTTCCGGGGTAAGGTTTTCTCTTGTCGATGCGTGGACGCTCGGTGTTGCGGGTGGCGCTCGTCTTCAAGGGATCGGCATTGGAGACAATACCGGTCTTTCCGGGGAGTCTGATGAAAAACTCTTTATCGCTTTCGGAGGACTGGCAAAGCGTCCGGTTTCGGATGCGTACGGAAGTACCTGGTACGAATACGTTTCGGGAATTTTTCTCAAGGAGTTTTCCGAGAAAAATGATGGAACCCTGGTGACCAGTATTCGCGTGGTATTTCGAAACGGAGATCCGGTGGCGCATGGCCGCCAGAACTATCCGAAGGAGTATCCAAAAGAGGACTCTTCTGACACGGTTTCCTATCCAGAACAGCAGGTGACCGGAGTGTATAACCCAAAGCTCATCGAGATGGTGCAGAGGATGCCGGACGGCGCAGTCTATCACTCTCTCTTTGCGGCGTTCAATGCCGTGTGCGACGGTGGGTCGCCGACAACGACAGATGATGACCTTCGACAGTGTCTCGTTGTGTTCATCATTGATCCGTCTCGTGATCTTGTTCCGTATGTGGCGGTGTCGGAACGGACCACATGGAACGGTATTTCTTCCGAATTTTCGGAGATGCCCTGGAATTGGACGCTTGGGTATGACGGATACGGAAATGTGAATGTTACCGTCTTCCTTCCGAAATTCCTTATGACCGTGTCTCCGTCAGTGGTATTTTGTGAACACTGCCGGACGACCAGTGAGCGATTTGCTTCAGTCGAAACGAAAGTTCCCGGAAAGTGAAGTGAAACTGATTGTTTAAGTTTCTTGTGCCGCACTTCTCCCTTAATGGATAAGAGAGTTTCAGTGCGGCGCTTTTTTAAAAAATTAGGACTTACGCGTTTGTTGCATTTCTTCGTCTACGCTGTTTTTTGGAATCACGGCTTTCTTGAGCCGTATTTTTTTGTTTGTTGCTTGACAAAAATGATTCAATTTGCTAGTATGATCCGTTAATCAATAAGACCCTTTTGGGTGAGAACTTTATGCAGAAAAGCGGAAAATCTCGGCTTATTGAAGCGGGAATCTCGGTGTTGGTCGTGGCGATTGTGGCGCTCCCGTTTTTGGGTTTTGCGCG
>JAYRSG010000175.1:0-5020 GCA_041920175.1 Candidatus Moraniibacteriota bacterium
ATGAAAATCCTCATTCACAATTATGAGTATCCGCCACTTGGTGGGGGAGCGGGGAATGCGACGGAGTATATGCTGCGGGAGTTTTCCGCGTTTCCCGATATGGAAGCGGTGCTCGTGACATCGTCGATCGATGGTGAACATCGGACGGAATATCCGGCGCCTCGGATACGCATTGAGCGACTTCCGATCGGGAAAAGAAATGGCGGGAAAGATTTGCATTTTCAGTCCAAGATGAATCTCCTCGCCTACTCATGGAAATCGTGGTCGTTTTCAAGGAAGCTCCTTCGACAGGAGAAATTTGACGTGATGCACGCGTTTTTTTCGGTGCCGTCGGGATTCGTGATGCGGCTCCTTAGCATAGAATTCGGCATTCCGTATATCGTCTCTCTTCGCGGGTCCGATGTTCCCGGATACAGTGAGCGGTTCAAAAATATGTATGTATTCTTGCGACCCTTGACGCGTTTTATCTGGCGAGGCGCGGCGAAAGTGGTGGCAAATAGCGAAGGACTTCGAACCTTGGCGCTCTCGACGGATGCGTCGCATGATATCGACATCATTCGAAACGGTGTTGATACCACAGAGTTTTTTCCCGTTCCGCGCGAGTATTCCGCCGATTCCGCGAAACCTTTCCGTGTTCTCGCGATCGCGCGCCTCACGCCGCGGAAGGGTCTTCGGTCGCTTCTCGAGGCGATGAAGATTTTGAAAGAGAAAGAGACGCGGGAATTTACCCTTGACATTGCCGGAGATGGCGATGAGCGCGAATCGCTTGAAAGTTTCGCCAAAGAAAATGGGCTTTCCGAGCGAGTGCGATTCATCGGGCGCGTGCCGCACGCGGAAATCGTACCACTCTATCATCGCGCCCACGTCTACGTGCTCCCGTCCTTGAATGAAGGCATGAGCAACAATGTTTTGGAGGCGCTCGCTTCCGGGCTCCCAATAGTCACGACCGATACGGGCGGGACGCGCGAACTCGTCGAAGATGGCAAAAACGGCTGTATCATCCGGATGCGCGATGCTGAGCATATCGCCGAGAAGCTTTCTTTTCTCGCCTCGCATCCCAAAGAAGCGGAAGCGTATGGCAATGAAAGCCGCCGCCGCGCGGAAGCTTTGGGCTGGAGCGAAGTCGCGAAGGAGTATTGGGAGGAGTATCAGGGAGCGCGCCTTCTTCGTCATTCCCGTCCCGCTTAGCGGGAGGAATCCAGTCTCTACCTGCTAAACATAACAACCCTACGAAAAAAATTTGTGGCGTGCTTACTGAAAGCTGGTGGAATCTAGATTCCCGCCTTCGCGGGAATGACATAAAAAACTATGCCTCAATCATTTCGAAAACATTTTTCCTTCCTCTTCAAACTCCTCGTGTCGGGGGGGTTTGTGGCGTGGCTCGTGTGGCGGATCAATTGGGGGGAGGTACTGCTTCGAATTCTCGAGGTGGATGTTCCGTATCTTTCGCTCTACGTCGCGCTTCTTCTTTCCGGCATCGCGATCTCGGCACGCAAGTGGCAAATTATTGCTCAAGCGAAAGGATTCGAGCGCCCCTATCGGGATTTTTTCCGCGCGTATTTGACAGGGACATTCATCAATAATTTCCTTCCTTCAACCGTGGGCGGCGATACCTACCGGACGCTCTGGCTCGGGCGGCGGGATGGCGCGCTCTCACCTGCCATTTCAACGACGCTCTTTGATCGCTTTACGGGGCTCTGGGCGGCGATGGTGTTTGCGTTTCTCTTCTCGCTCTTTCACCTGCCGCTCGTCTTTGGGAATCCTGTGTGGCTCTCACTCATTTTGATTATCTTTATTCTTCTTTCGATTGACCTTTCCTTTCCGTTTATTCGAAAACACGAAACCATTCGAAGGCTCTTTGCGAAGCTTCCGGAAAAACTTCAATATCTCATTCGAGAAATCGTGAATTATCCGCTTCATCGAACGGTGATTCCCGCGCTCGGACTTTCACTTGTCTTTAACTTTGTCGGCGTGGGACTCGCCAATCTCGTTCTTTTTTGGGCGCTCGGGGGCGAAGTGCACATCATCCAGTATCTCGGCGTTATTTTCTTGGTGACGATTGTGTCGAATATTCCCGTAAGTATCAACAATATCGGCCTCAAAGAATGGGCGTATGCGACCTTCTTTGGTTTCCTCGGCGCTTCCGTCGAAGCGGCGGTCGCGGTTGCCGTGACGAGTCGTCTCATTCAAATGATCGTGAGCTTCGCTGCAATCCCGTTCTATCTTCGCTCCCGCGATCTCTTGGGTCGAGACGATACTGTTTCCGAAAACGAAAACATGACGCAGTAAGAGCATATTAAGAAAGTCCGCTTTTTCGGAAAAAATTATTTTTTTGCTTGTCTTCCACTCCGTTCGAAAGCCGCAAAAAAACAATTTTTCCCGAAAAAGCTCTGTCAATTCTTTTGGGTTTGAAGCTTTTTTAACACGCTCTAAGGAATTATTTCTTTTCTTCTCGCCACACTTTTTTGACATCGATCACTTTGACGAAGTTGTCGGGGCGACCGTCCAAGATCTCGACGAATTCGGCGGGAGCGGACTCGTACGCGTCCTTGAAACGAATGGAGACATTGCTCGAGAGCCACATGCTGACGGTTTTCCGTTTCCGTCCGGTCGAGAGGACGAGGTAATCGGGAATATTCGCTTCGAAACGCTTTTCATTAAAACTCACTGAGCAGTCGCCGATAAAAGCGGCGCAGACGGCGCCCTTGTCGGACCAGACGCGGAGATTTCGGGCGTCGGGAAGGGAATTGAGGTACTCGGCCGCTTCATAACTCCCGTCGCCCATGTCTTTGTAGTTCAAAATATGGGTTTCGGGGAGGAGGGAGGAAGCGTAGACGAGATAATGAGGTCGGACGATGAAGAGGCTCCCCGCAAGGAGAGCGACGAGGAGAAGAATTGCGAATGACCGATGCCATCTGGAAGAATATTTCCGAACGTTCAAACACTCGAAAAGAGTGACGACGCCTATTGCGGCGACGATCAAAACGAGCGGGTAGAGCGCGATCTGATAGCGAACGGTCGCGATGACATAGTTTGCTTCAGAGCCACCATAATAGAGGAGAATGAAGAAGGCGAACGAGGCAACGGTGATGGACTTTCCGGCGCTTTTTATTTTTCCGAAAATGGCGAGAAGAAAAGTGACAAAGAGAAAGGATAGAAGAAGGGGGTGGAGTCCGAAGAGGAGACTGTAGAAGTCGGCGCCGATATTGCCGATCGATTTGACGAAGGTGGCGGTTTCTTCGGAATTTTTCGGAGACATGACAATCGCTTCGAAATCAAACCATTTCATGCCGAGCCGGGTATTGAGAATGACGAACGCGGAAATCGCGAGGAATACGCCGGAGAGAAATGCGAGAAATACCCGGTTATATTTCGAGAAAAACGCAAGAACGCTCCCCGTTATCTTGCCATGGAAGAGAAGCGCATCGAGCGCGAAGAGGGCGAGTATGCCGGCAAAAAGCGGCCACGTGCTCTTGAAGGCGGCGGAGAGCACGGTGCCCTCGAGAATCATACGAGGCTTCACCCACGTCGCGGGGAAGAGCGCGGCGAAAGTGGCGACGGCGATGGTGACAAGAATAGCGAAGTCTCGAAACGCTCGCTTCAAAAAAGAAACGATTTCCGGTTTCTTGGAGGCGAAAATGTATTCGAGGAAAGGGAGTGCGAGGAAGAAGACGAAAAGGATGTTGGCGACGTATTTGGTGAGGAGGGAGAGACCCGTCAAAATGCCGGCGAGGATGAGGTATTTCCAGTCGCCGCCTCTGCCATAGGTGAGACGCGCGAGAATGGCGAGCGGCAAAAAAATCCAGAGGAGCGAGTCCGGATTTACGATGAGAGAAATGCCGAGGAGAATGGGCGAGAGTCCGATGGCAACCGTCGCAACGAGGGCGACCGATCGACCGATCGCTTTCCGTATGAGAAAGTAGAAGAGAGGAAGCGAAAGAAGAGCGACGAGATAAATCGGGAGTCGAAAGGCGACGTTAATCGTATTCATCGCCTCCATTTGTTCGGGGTTTTTGGGTTCCTCGCGGAGAGATTTGTATTCCAAGGGATCGATTGTGAGGAGTCCCGCTCCGGAGAGCCATGCCACGGTGATACCGGGTTTATCGTTCACCTTGGTATTCTTCCATTTTTGAGTTTTGATCGCCTGCCAGAAGTCCGGCGTTCGCTCGAAGGTCCAATAGGGCTCGTCCACCGCCGAGTAGGGGAGAAGGCGCGGAAGCCCAAAACCCATATTGATCGCCATCACCAAAACGACCACCCCCGCGTGGAAGGTGTTTTTCGAACGGAAGAAATCGCCGAAAGACGCCAATGAAAACATTTTCATATCGTCTACGGTAGCAGATTTTTTGTCGGCGGGCAACCGAATTTGAATCATTTTCGACCGCTCTCTATGATTGATGATTGCGAGTTTTGTTTTCTTTGAAAATTTGGTACGATGATCCCATAAGCAAGGAAAAATGAATCTATGCAAAAAACAAAAATTGTTTTGATAAGTGTGGTCGCGATTGTTCTTGGCGGGGTGTTTGTGTACTTTTTTAGTTTGATTCAGAATCAGAATAAAGGATCAGGAAACAATTTGTACGAAAATAAAACAAATCAAAATTCAATTGATGAAACAGTGGGTACTATTGAGGCGACCGCTTCCAAATTGAACTGTCAAAAAGATTGGGAAGGGTATCAACACGATGTATTTGGCATTGGGTTTTGTTATCCCACCTCGTGGGGTAAAGTCTCTACGGAATATGTGAAAAATATTACGCACCTTTCCACTCTCAAGGAAGATGCTGAAAAACTCAATGTTCATTATGAAAATTCCATTGACCTAAAATTTGAAGATAATGAAGGGGTGAACATACGAATTTTTAATGACCAGAACTCCGGAAAAAGCGAGCGCGGCATTGATGAGCCGGGTATCTATTACGATTCGGGCATGACGAGCGATATTGTAAACTTGAAAAATCACGGCAATATATGCGATTACACGATCAATTACAGTTATAGCTATAATCCGGATATGACA
>JAYRSG010000176.1:0-5879 GCA_041920175.1 Candidatus Moraniibacteriota bacterium
CAAGACGAGAATTGTTCCGCTTTCCGCTTGAAATTTCTCGACCGCTTCTTTCAAAATTTTCTCAATTTCATATTGGATAACCCGTTCGATCGTAAGAATCACATTCGCACCGTGCTCCGGCGGCGTGAAAGATTTCCCCGAAAGCGGAATCCATCGACCGCCTGCGTCTCGTTCATTCGAGACGGAACCGACCGACCCTTTGAGTATATCTTCAAACGATGCCTCGATCCCATAGCGACCGACATACGCGTCATCTTTCATACCGACAAACCCCACGGTCTGCGCGGCCAAATGTTCGCCGGGATAATAGCGGTATGTTTCCGGAAGGAGAAACACACCCCGAACGCCAAGCGCTCGAACTCGATCCGCTTCCTCGTCCGAAAGTCGTCGTTTCAAAATTTCAAACGGATCGTTCGCCTTTGAAAATTTTTCAAGAAGAACCTCCGGATCGAGCTCGAGCGCCGAAGCGACATCGCGAACCGATCGAGGAACATCCCGCACCTCACCCGGCACGACGTAGGCGAGAGAATATTCTCGATTCACCGCAATCGGATACCGATCGCCTCGATCACTCAAAAAAATTTCCCCGCGATCCGAAGGAAGCGTCCGAGAAACCGTGCGCTGTTCTTCAGCAAGCGTCACATACAAACCGTGCCGAAACACCTGGAGTTCCGCAAGACGCGTGACGAGCACGGCCGAGAGACAAAAAATAAAAAATACCAGAGCGGAAATCCTCCAGTACTTCCGAGAAGAACCCCCTCGATCGTGTTTTTGTACAGACTTCCGCATGAAAAAAAATTTTCACTTCGACATCGAAACAACGGATTCTCCTTCGGAAAGACCGGAGAGAATTTCAATTCGACCATCGTCACCCCGAAGACCGGTCGAAATTTCGCGTTCTTCAACCGACCCGTCCGAGAGGAGTACCTTTGCGAATCGCTTGGCGCCATCGTCTCGAAGAACTCTCGAAGGAACGTGAAGCACGCCTCGTTTTTCGTCAATTTCGATATCCGCGTCACCGCTCATCCCGGGCTTCAGTCTCGCGTCAATCGAAGTCAGACGAAGTTTGACGATATAGTACACGACATCCTGAATGACGGTCGCGTCGGACTCGACTTCGACCACTTCCGCGGGAACGGAGTCATTCGCGTCAAAGGAATCGAAAACAATATTCGCTTTTTGCCCGAGCTTCACCTTCACAATATCCGATTCCGGAACCTTGGCTTCAAGAAGAAAATCATAAGACAGAAGTTTTCCGAACGCGCCGGAAACCGACGTACCAATCACTTCACCTTTCTGATAATTCACCTTGGTCACCATTCCATTGACCGGCGCCTTGATATTCGATTTTTCCACATTGTCAAGCGCGATCCGATAGTTCGCTTCCGCGATCTCGATAGCACTCGTCTCGATCGTCCGTTCTGCCGACGACTCAAGCGAATCGGTCTGTTCTTTCGCCGCATTCCAACTGTTTTTGGCATATCGAACCGCACTCTCTCGATTCTTCCTGGCGGTTTCCTTCGCCTCATCCGCCGCCTTTCGACTGTTTATCGCCGTCGTAAACGTAAGCCGTGCCGTTTTCGCTTCGGCACTGTCCGCTCCCTCATCCGCGACAATTTGGTTGTAGTACGTCTCGGCATCATCTTCGTAATCATCGGCGTTTTCGTATGCCTTGTCGGCGGCGTCCACCTTTTGATTCTCGAGAGCCTCCACCGTCTCATAATATGCCTTGGCATCCTTTTCGCTTTCCCGCGCTTCACGAAGCGCGTTATCATTGTTGACAGCATCCGCTTTCGCTTTCTCCAATGCCGCTTTTGCCTTCGCAATTTCCTCTCGAAGCGCGACCGACTCGAGGGTCGCAATCGTTTCTCCCACGCTCACCTTTTGCCCTTCTTTTACCGAAATGTCCTTGATGCGTCCCGCGAGTTCAAAGTTGAGATCGATATCATCCGAAGCAATCAGTGTCGCGCCGACTGAAACGGTTTCTCTGATATCGCCCCGCAAAACCGGAACCGTCGTCAAAGTCGGCTCCGCCGTCGATCGTCGCCACTGCCAAAAACCACCCCCGAGGAGGAGTATGATCCCAATAATAATGATCCATTTTTTCCTCATATTGTATCAACCCGTAGAGACGCCCCGACGCGTCGGGGCGTCTCTCTAACAATTCACGTCTCTACCGATTCGATGCCGCTTTATCAAGGGCTTCATTCACCATTGTGTCCGCTTCCTTGTTCTTCTCGCGGAGAACATGATGGAAACTCACGCCGGCGAAATTCGCCTTCTCGATCTGTATCAAATCGAACCAGTGCTTCATATGCGGGTGCTTCACCCGATAGCGCCCCGTGAGCTGTCGCATCGCAAGTTCACTGTCCATCCGACATTCGAGATACGTCGATTTCGCCCGCTCCGCGCCGATTTCCGCAACGACCCGCCGCATCCCCGAAAGAATCGCCGCGTATTCCGCCTCATTGTTGGTCCCGCGTCCCAAAAACTCCCCATAGCGAATACGGAGCGTTTCAATAAAAACCCCGAGCGCCGAGGGTCCCGGATTCCCCCGCGATCCCCCATCCGTATACATCACGATTCGTTCCATCATTCAGAATATTCAAAAATTCATCTCCTTCACTCTTTCGCAAAGTATACCACTTTTCCTCCGGAAAAAGAAAATGCCACACACTCTTATAAAAACGAGTGCGTGGCAAAAAATATTGGCAATTGAAATACCCATTTCGATCACCCTCTCCTATTTTTGCGAATTGGATAATTCATCATGAAAGATAATAAGTATCCTTCCAGGATACGTAAAATGCCTCGCAAACCACGCTCCTCCCCACGTTGTTATAAAGTAAAGAAGCAGGTCATCGTCCGTTGGGTTGAGATTCGGATATTCTCTAGAAGATCTCTGAAAGTTCAGAAATATCTTCCTATTTTTTCGGGACAACGCAAACACTCGCTGAAGCTCCATAAAGGTTTCAAAATCAGGAAGAAGAATCTGCCTTTGGCGCCTCAGAAAATCCCTTACAGCAGGGTGATCTCTCCATAAATGATTTGGACCACCATGAAAAAAGTATTGGTAGTAGGGATCATTGCCATTAATCCCCGCGAAGTACTTGTTTTCAGGACTCAGTATCTCTTTCCGCTCAAGATCGCAAACATCCTCGATCTCTTTCAGCAACACTTGTGAGAAATTATCCATCTTCTATCTCCTCAAATTTTCGGGATCTTGACTTCTCTTCGTTGAACGAAAAGTCAAGAAGACAATAAAAAAACACCCCAATGGGGCATGGCGATTTTCGTCGTGTCTCATCGGGCACAAACCCGAATTGTGAAGGAACCTGTCCCCCACCTGATGTTGGTTTACTCTTCTTTTCTTCGTATGTCAAGTACCAGAAATTCGAGCTTTCTTGAGCCATTCCAGCGATTCTCTGCGAGATGAAAGACGACATCCGCGCGATCTCCCGTTTGCAGGTCACCCCACTCCTCTCCCATCCCGAACCCGATGCCCCCGAAGACGCCGTTTTCAGTCTTGAAAGAAATTTTGAGATGCTTCTCGCCGTTCCCCACCAGTCGCACCGAATCAACCGACACGTCCCGAACAAGGAAAACCGGCTCCGGATTCCCAATGCCAAACGGCGCAAGACGCGAAAGACGAGCGAAGAAATCGGGCGTCACCGCATACGATGAGAGATCGAGATCGATATCAAGCGCGAGCGTCATATCCGTCTCGGCGAGTTTCTTCTCGACGAGACGCTCAAGTTTTTCAAAAAACGCCTTCAGATTCTCATTCCGAATCGTCGCGCCCGCCGCTTGAGAGTGTCCGCCGAAACGCTCCAAGAGTTCCGAACACTCCTCGATCGCCTCGATCATATTGAGCGCCGGAACACTCCGAAACGATCCCGTACTCTCCGTCTCGCCCTTCGCGAAAACAGCAGTCGGCTTCCCCAGTTCGTGCGCGATTTTCCCCGCAACAAGTCCTGCGACTCCCAAGGGATAATGCTCCCCCACCGCAAAGATGAGCTTCTTGTCGCGGAAGAGATTTTCCGCGACGACGCGCACTTCGCGCGCGAGTGTCTCGCTCACCTTCTGCCGGGACTGATTCTGGGATTCGAGATCAAGCGCGAGAAGTCTCGCTTCATCGCGCTTCTCGCTCATCAAAAGATCGTGGGCGGTTCGCGCATGCGCCATCCGGCTCGCCGCATTGATGCGTGGCGCGATCTGAAACGCAATCGTCTGCGCGTTCGGAGAGCAATCTTCATCAATTGCGATTTTCCCGACCGCGAACATTTCTTGCAATCCGACGTGACGCGTTTTGGAGAGCACGATGAGGCCATATTTCACGATAACGCGATTTTCCCCAACAAGCGGCATGCAATCCGCGACTGTCCCGATCGCCACGATATCGAGAAGCCACTTGAGTTCATCTTGTTTGTTCGGCAAAAATTCCCGATAGAGCGCCTGTGCCGTTTTGAAAGTCGTCCCCGCGCCGCAGAGTTCACCGAAGGGGTACTTCGAGTCGGGCAATTTCGGATTGATGATGGCAAGCGCCGCCGGGAGCGTCTCGGGCACGTGATGATGGTCGATGACGATCACTTCCATCCCGCGGGAGATCGCTTGGGTAATTTCCGCATGATTCATCATCCCGCAATCAACCGTGAAAACCAATTTCACGTCTTCTGTGGCGAAAAAATCGAGTGCGTTCGGATGGAGCCCATGCCCTTCGGTCAATTTGTCGGGAATGTATGGAGCAACGACCAACCCAAGACGTTCCAAAACCTTCCGCAAAATGACGGACGAAGTGATGCCGTCGGCATCATAATCGCCGAATACGCCTATTTTTTCTTTTTTCTCTTTCGCTTGCCTCACTCGATCGACGAGTTTTCGCATATCGGAAAAAAGAAACGGGTCATGAAGATCCGTCTCATAGTTGGGAGCAAGAAACCTTTTTCGATCCGCCTCACTCTCAATCCCGCGAAGCGCAAGGAGCGTCTCGATCGGATCGAGCGACAAAGAACCCTCGCCCGCCCCACCGGAGAGCGAGCGCCTAATATTCCATTTTTTCTTTTGCATACGGAAATCGCTCAAAATCTCGCTTTCTCGTCGAGGGTGAGTTTTTTCTTGATACTTCGCGCGCCGCGACGCGCGAGAGAACCGCGACGATCTTTTTCTTCGGTGATCTGTCGTTCGATATCATCGACCGCCACATCGATCGACCCTTCGATACTCTCGCTTGTTTTCTCGGCGCGAAAGAGTTTCTTCTTCGGCTCGCGCGCCATAATCTCGACGCGAAACTTCCCCTTTTTATCTCGATCCACCTCCACCTCAAGCTTGGATACCGGATCAAGAAGCTTTTCGATGCGCGTGAGTCGCTTCTTCACATAGGCCATCTCCTTCCCATTTGGTTCCACCCCCTGAAACAAAAACTGCGTATTCATAACCGCGTCATTAAAGGATTATACCAACTTACCCTAAAGACTTCTCTCATGCACGCTAAGATTGCAAAAAGTAATTTTTTGAACGTCGGATCAGCATTCGTGAAACGTGTGAAAAAAATTACTTTTTGCAATCTTAGCAACTCTCAAGGTAGCAGAGATTAGGGGTGAGTTCTAGAATCCGACCATCTGCACCTCTTCGCGGAGGCGGACGCCGAGTTCGGTTCGAACGCGCTGTTTGACGAGGGAGGCGAGGATGAGAATGCTCTCCGCCGTCGCCGTGCCGGTATTCACAATATAATTGGGATGAATATCGCTCACTTTGGCGCCGCCTACTTCCTTGCCACGAAGTCCCGCGTGATCGATGAGCCATCCGGCAGGAAGCGTTTCGCTTTTGGCAGGCATACCGGTGTCACGCTCAAATTCTTTTCGAAGTTTCTCGTTCATCAC
>JAYRSG010000177.1:0-2570 GCA_041920175.1 Candidatus Moraniibacteriota bacterium
CAAAGAAATTCACGATATCACCGACAAGATAGAAAGCGATCACGACCGTGCCGTCCGCGCCGATTTGGCGCTCGACGAAAAGGTCTTCGGCGGCGACAAACGAAAACTCATCCGCCGGAAGAAGAATGAAATGAACGAGGCTGTTAAAATTCTCGATTTCGAAACCGCCGCGATACTGCGGGACGAGATACGCGAATTGGAAAGGAAGTAGATCTCTATATTCCCCAGACGGCGAAGAAAAAGAGGGTGAGGAGGATGCCGGTAAGCGCGCCGACCCCGACTTCCTCGGGCTTGTGACCGACGCGCTCCTTGAGGCGGGGGAAGCGGGATTCGTCGAGTTTGAGTTCTTTGATGAGGGCATTGAGATATTGCGCGTGTTCGCCCATATAGACGCGCAGGCGCAGAGCGTCGAAGATGACGATGGTCGCGAGCGCGAGCGCGATCGCGAAGCTCGTCGTGGTGAAGCCGTCAATGAGCGCGACGGTTGTGACGAGGGAGGCGACGAAGGCGGTGTGCGCGCTCGGCATATGTCCGTAGGCGAGAGAATAGCGCAGATCCCAGCCGTGCTTCCGACAATAATTGGCAAATTTTATCGCCTCGGTGATGACGCCGACCAAAATCGGCACGAGGAAGAGGAGAATTTCGTTTCGAATCATAGGGGAGGGAAGAGAAAATTAAAAATGAAAAATTAAAAATGAAAATTGGAAATACGGAAAGAGCTTTCTGCCATTATACAACTATTCCCCCTTCTTGGGAGGGGGGGTTTTCGGAGGGGGAATTTTGTGATAGGGTGGGGGTGTCAAAAGGGGTATTTTTTAAATAGGGAAGAACCTTCAATATTTTGAGGGATTCGTCTCTTCAACGGTATGGTAGCGATATATATTTTGCTCGGGGTCGGCGTGTTGCTGGTCGCGTGGGGAGTGGTTGCCTACAATGGACTCGTCACGTTCAAGAATCGGGCGGAAGAGGCGTGGAGCGATATCGATGTTCAGCTCAAGCGTCGCTACGATCTCATCCCCAATCTCGTCTCGACGGTGAAGGGATATGCCGCGCACGAATCAGGAGTGTTCCAGAAAGTGACCGAAGCGCGCAGCAACGCGATGCAGGCGGGCGGCGGCGCCGCGGAGAAGGCGGCGGCGGAAAATATGCTCTCGGGCGCACTCAAAAGTCTCTTTGCGGTTGCGGAGGCGTATCCGGATCTCAAGGCGAATACTAATTTCCTCGAACTTCAGCGCGAGCTCTCCGATACGGAAAACAAGATTCAGGCGTCGCGCCGCTTCTATAACGGTGTTGTAATGGAACTCAATACCAAGATCGAGACCGTGCCGACGAATGTGATCGCCAACCTGTTCAATTTCGCGAAGCGCGAATTCTTCGAACTCGAAGAAGAAGCTGCCAAACAACCGGTGAAAGTGGAATTCTAAACATGACCCTCTATACTTCCTATGATCGAAACACGCGGCTGACCTGGGTGTATATGACCGGGTTTTTGGTGTTTGTCATTGGGGTGGGGTATGTGTTTGCGGGGGCGATGAATAGTAGCGGCATTCTCTACGGGGCGGTCGCGTTTTCGATCATCATGAGTTTCGGGTCGTACTGGTGGAGCGACAAGATTGTGCTTGCGATGAGCGGCGCCAAGGAAGTGACGCGCGAAAATGGTCGCGAAATGTATCGGCTCGTCGAAAATCTCTGCATCACGGCGGGACTGCCGACGCCCAAAATTTACATCATCGAAGACACGGCGATGAATGCCTTCGCGACGGGGCGCGACCCCAAGCACGGCGTCATTTGCCTCACGACCGGTATCATCAATCGGCTTGAGAAGATAGAACTCGAAGGCGTGATCGCGCACGAGCTCTCTCATATCGGGAATCGTGATATTCTGCTCTCGACGGTCGTCGTCGTGATGGTCGGCTTCATCACGCTTCTTGCGGATTGGTTTCGACACTGGGCGTTCTTCGGCGGGCGGGACAGTGACAATCGTTCGAGCGGGCAATTGCAGGTTGTTTTCATGATTCTTGCGATTGTTCTCTCCATCCTCGCGCCCATTGCCGCGATCTTGATGCAACTTGCGATTTCGCGGAAGCGCGAATTTTTGGCGGACGCTTCGGGTGCCCTCCTTACGCGCTATCCCGAAGGACTCGCGCGCGCGCTCGAGAAAATTTCGGGCGACACCGAGCCCTTGGAGGCGGCGAATCGCGCAACCGCGCACCTCTATATTGCCAATCCCTTCAAGGGGAAGAAACTCATGAGCTTGTTCATGACCCACCCGCCAATGGATGAACGAGTTGCCGCGTTGCGGGGGATGAAGGTGTAATATGCATAAGAGCCTGTCTGAAAACTCCATATTCTGCTACGATTCCAAAATTTCGGCTGCAAAACATTCAGACTTCGTCGCGTTACTCTCCGAGTAGCCCTCCTCAATCTTCATGTTTTTCGCTCGAAATTTTGGAACCTCGCGACGAAAGAGAGTTTTCAGACAGGCTCTAAATTGATCTTCTTTTCATACCTTATTTTTTAACAAAATACTTCCATATGGAAGTATTTTGTTAAAATGGATTTTTTGGGTG